>JANOSQ010000252.1:0-1799 GCA_031415915.1 Fimbriiglobus sp.
GCGAGGATCGTGGCGTGGCCGTCCTTCACCTTCAACGCCGTCACTTCGTTCCCGGCGGTATCCCAGATGCGGACGCAGCCGTCGGCGCCGCCGGAGGCGAGGTGTTTGCCGTCGGGCCGGTAAGCGAGCGAGGAGGGGCGATCCGGATGGCGGAAGGCGGAGCCGCCGAGTTGGGCGAAGGCCCCATCCGGCAGTTCCCCGGCCGGGCACGGGACCGCCAGACAAAGCCCGACGATGATCGATGCGGTGCGGAGCATGATTCCCCTCCGGTGATCCGTTGCCAACAGGACGACCGAAAGGGGCCGGACTCACACCTTCTTGTTCTCGGTCTTCCAGAACGCGTTCGGGATGCACAGGCCGATGCCGATGATCGCGAGGTGCGTCCCCCAAACGATGACGCAGAAGGCGGCGAGGGCGTTGCTGAATCCGTAGGCGTGCAGGCCGACGCCGAGTTGATTCGTGCCGAACCAACTCCAGGTGGTGATCATGTTGCCGACGAGCGCGAGCACGGCGACGCCGCGGGTCTTCACCAACCCGGACCAACGGGCGTGGAGGATGAGGGCGTTCCAAAGGACGATCAGCACGGCGCCGTTCTCTTTCGGATCCCAGCCCCAGAAACGGCCCCACGATTGATCGGCCCAGATGCCGCCGAGGACGGTGCCGACGAAGCTGAAGAGCATCGCCGTGCAGATGATCCCGTAGAGGGCTTGGCCGATGAGCTTGCCGACGATCTGCTCTTTGAGGTCGGCCCCGACGATGATCGGCTGCTGCAACCGCCGGCTGAACAGGGCGAGTACGAGGTAGATCAAGCCGATGACCCCGGCGATGTAGGTCGCGCTGTAGCCGAAGGTCACGGTGGTGACGTGGGTCGCCAGCCAGAAATTCGTGTCGAGCACCGCCCGCATCATTTCGAGGGTGTACCGCTCTCGGCGATCTGGTGGGCGATGATGCAGGTCGCCAAGCCGAGCTTGGAGGCGACGAGGTTGCCGAGGCTCAGCGGGTAAATGAATTCGAGCAAGAGCGACACCGCGACGGCGGCGCAGCCGATGAACACGGCCGAGGAGTAGAGGTTGGTGACGAACACCAAGGGCCGTTCCATGAGATACATGCGCGAGATCAACGAGAAGGCGTGGACGAGGAAGTTGACGAAGAGCATCCAGAAGACCGCTTTGCGGATCGTGTTGGCCGCGGTCGGGCTGCTGATCGAAATCCCCGAGCCGACGAAGCAGAGCACGAGGGCGAAGCCGTAGATGATCGCGTTGTGGTAGTACGGGGCGAAGCCGTTCAGGAAGGCTTCGAACTTGACGCGGAAGCGCTCGCCGGGCGTCAGTTTCTTCTCCGAGACCGCCTTGAACTCGGCGACCGATTCGTCGAGCTTCTTCTGGTCCCCGGCTTTGTACGCGGCGAGCACGGCCCCCCACTTCATCGTGGCTTCGTCGGCGTTCAGGGCCTCCATTTGAATCCGATAGAGCTTGACTTGCACTTCCTCCGGCAACGTGCCGATGAGCTTTTGGAAGTCGGCTTCGGACTCCGCCGCACCGAGCTCCGGGGCTTCTTGGAGCATCGCTTTCAACGCGGTCACACGCGCGCTTTGACGACCGGCGGCGTAGTGCCGCCATTTGCCGTCGTCCAGCGGGGGGAGCATGTTCGGGTGGATGCCGGTCATGATCTCTTTGTGGAGCTTGATGTTGCGGGCGAGTTCCAACAGCTTCGCTTGGAACGGCGTGCGCTCCGGGTCGGGCACCGCCGCGGCCGCTTCGGTCGCTTCTTCCAACTTCGGCAATTTCTTGGCGAACTCG
>JANOSQ010000253.1:0-4499 GCA_031415915.1 Fimbriiglobus sp.
CTCTCCGAAGCGGAGAGGGGGAGCCGGATTTGCTTTACCTCAAGCCGCTGCACTCGGCTGAGTGCGGTGTGGCGCGGGGGATGATCGCACTGCGCGGAGGCGCTCACCCGCTTCCCTCCGTCGATGTGGCCAAGGCGCTGGCGTGGGTCGAACAGAAGATGGGGATCGAATTCGCCGAGGCTCAGCGCGAAGCCGTTCGCCAAGCGATCACGCAGAAGGTCCTCGTGCTCACGGGCGGCCCCGGCACCGGCAAGACGACCATCGTCCGGGCGATTCTCGAAATCTTCAGGGCCAAGTCGCAGCGCGTCGCACTCTGCGCCCCGACTGGCCGGGCCGCGAAGCGACTGACGGAATCGACCGGACAAGAAGCGAAGACTATCCACCGACTGCTGGAGTTCGACGCGGCCCTCGGCACTTTCCGGCGCTCCCGCGAGAACCCGCTCGATCTCGATCTGCTCGTCGTCGATGAAACGTCGATGGCCGACCTCAGCCTGACGAACCAACTGCTGCGGGCCGTGCCGGCGTGGGCCTGCGTCGTCTTTGTCGGGGATCGGGATCAACTGCCGTCGGTCGGCGCCGGCCGGGTGCTCGCGGATTTCATCGACTCGGGCACGGTGCCGGTCGTGCGGCTCACGGAGGTGCATCGGCAAGCGGGAGCGAGCCACATCGTCCGCGCGGCGCACGCCGTGAACCGGGGCGACGAGCCGGAGTCCGCCCCGTCGGGCCAGGGAGATTTTTTCATCATCGAAGCGGACGAACCGGCGGTGATCCTCGAAAAGATCGTCACGATGGTGAAGGAGCGAATTCCGGCGCGGTTCAACTTGGATCCGTTCCGCGATGTGCAAGTGCTGTCGCCGATGAACAAGTCCGAACTCGGCGTGTTGAATTTGAACGCGGTACTCCAAGCCGCGCTCAACCCGCAGCAGGATCGCAACCAGGAGGTGGCCCGCTTCGGCGTGACCTTCCGCCGCGGAGACAAGGTGATCCAGACGCAGAACAACTACCAGCGCGAAGTGTTCAACGGCGACATCGGCCGCATCACCGACGTGGACGCGGTCGATCAAACGCTGAGCGTCGACTACGACGGCGGGAGCGTCGACTACGATTTCGCCGACTTGGACGAGTTGCAACTGGCGTACTGCACGAGCATCCACAAATCGCAGGGCAGCGAGTACCCGGCGGTCATCATCCCCGTCCACACTCAGCACTACGTCATGCTCCAGCGCAACCTGCTTTACACGGGCATCACGCGCGGTCGTAAGCTGGTGGTGCTGGTCGGCAGTAAGAAAGCTTTGTGGATCGCCGTGAACAAAGCCGACCAAGCGCGGCGGTATTCGCTGCTGAGTTGGCGATTGCAACAAACCCCGAAGGAACCGAACTGACGATGGACGCCAACGCCCTCCTGCCGGAAATCCTGAAGCGCTCCGATTTCATCTTCATGGGGTGGAACGTACTCATGCTCGCGGGCTTGGCCGTGATCCTGCTCGTCGGGCTGTTCCCGAGGTTGAATTGGCACACGCGTGCCGGGCGGGCGGTCTTGGCCGGGTTCGTCTTCTTCGCCCTGACCCACCTACTCGGAATGATCCACGTCGTGAAACAGTGGGAGAGTCTGAGCGAAGCGCTCAAGCACAAGATCGCCGGTGACCCGGCTCTCGCGGAGAAGATCGGCTTCGCGATCATGGCCCCGCATTTGGGGTGGATTGTCCCGTTCCACCTGGGCTTCGACGGGTTTGTGATGCTCGCCGTTTGGTGGCAGGGCCGGGGATGGGGGCAGGGTGATGCTTGATCAAACCGCGGGAAGTTGCTTCCCCCTCGCGGCGAGCAATCGCCCGAGTTGATCGGCCGAGAGTCGCGGGTCGTCGATGAGCAGGCCGCCCATCTCGGTGAGGATGTACGCTTCCAGATCGTCGCCGGTCCAGCCTTCGGCGATCAACTTCTCCCGGATCGAATCGAGTGCCCCGTCGCGCAGTTTGTCGGTCTGGCGGGAGATGGTTCCCTCGTGGACGCCGAGCAACCCGGCGACGTCGCGCTGGCTCATTTTGTAACGCCAACGCAGGCCCAAGAGCAGCCGTTCCTGATCGCTCATGCCGTCGAGCCAATCGCGGGCGGCGTTGCAAAAGACTTCGTGCCAGCGCGTCTCGGTTTTGGTTCGCGAAGGCAGCTCCATCGCCAAGTCGTCGTCGGGCAGGGCCGTCGCGCCGGGGTGTTTGCGGAGCTTCGACAGATGCCAGTTCTGGAAGACGCGGATGAGCCACGGGGCCAGCGGACGTTGACCGTCATAGCGCAACAGCGTCGGCGTGCGCCCTTCCGCGTCGGGGACGATCAGGTGGCTCCAAAACTCGGCGACGGCGCTTTCTTGTTTTTCGTCGTCGCGCGGGTAGAGCCGGTTGGCCCTGGCCCGCAAGGCGTCGAGCAGCAGGCAATCGCTCCGACCGGTGCGGCTGTTGAACAGGGTCTCCCACGCGGCGTCGATCCCCTCGGCGCAGCCGGAAGTGACGAAGAAGTCGAAGGCGTACAACCCTTCGAGAAACGACTCCCAGCGGAGGCCGTCGACCTTGGCGCCGTAGGTGCGAAAGGCCCGGTCGAGGTGCCCGCGATAGGCCGCTTCCGCGATGGCGAGCTTGGGGTACTGGATGCGGCCGAGGTGGTAGAGCGCCGCGATGCGCGCCGCCTCCGCGGCCGTGCAGGCGGGGGATTGGGAAGTTGCGGAAGGGGAGTCGGACATAGTTCCGGCCGTGTTCACTGGGGCGTGTAGACCAACACTTGCAGGTACGAAGGGGGCAGCAACCCCTTCTCGATCACCGGGGACGGCCCTTGGCCCATGCCCAGCGGCGTGACCTTGCGGGAGGATACCAGCCCCGTCTTGAAGGCTTTATGCCCCTTCAAGTATTCGACGACCCCATCCGCCTGCTTCTTCGTGAGCTCCCCGGCCGACGACGGCGTCTGGCCGACGTTGCCCGGATCGCACAGCGCCGCGACGACCACCTCGGACTTATCGTTGGGCAAGCCCTTCAACCACGCGGCCACTTGATCGAGGTGCTCCCGACCCGCGGGCGTGAGGATCGACGTATCGGTCTCGAAGAGGTCGGCGGTGCTGTAGGTCACCAGCTCCCGGCGATAGTCGGGGCGGACGAGGATCGCCGCGGCATCGGTGACGTAACTGCGGATCAGCGGGAGTTTCTGCACGGCGTCGGTTCCCTGCTTCACGCTTTGCAGTGTGGCGCGGCCGTCCTTCACGAACTTGTCCACATCGGCCGATTTCTCTTCGACGGTGCCCACGGCGCTGTCGGCGCGTTTGACCATCTTGCGGGAATCGACGGCGAGGCCGGTCATCTCGGTGTAGAGCTTGTCATCTTGGAGGAGTTTGGACAGGGTGCCGTTGCCGGTGCGGACTTCCTTGATGAGGAGCTTGGCCTCGTCCGCGGTGTCGCCGATCTTCGCCGCGGCGACGGTGATGTCGGGTGTTTCCTTCGCCGCGAGGCGACCGTCCGCGAGTAGGCCTTTGGTCGGGTTACCCGGTTGGATCGAAATCACTTTGGCCCCGAGCAACCCCGTGGAATGGATTTGGGCGCTGGCGTCGGCGTACAACCGCGGCGCGAACTTGGCGTCGATCTGCATCCGCACCGTCACGGCCGCGCCGTCGCCGTCGTGATCGGGGTACTCGATGGCGACGACCTTGCCCGCATCGACGCCGCGGATGCGGACGAGCGTTCCGGGGGCGAGGTCGTGCGTTTCGGGGAACGCGACCGTCACTTCGGTGGTCTCGGCCCAAAGGCCTTGCTTGCCGGCGGCCCGCGTCAACGTGAAGGCGGCGAACGCGATAAGGCCCACGACGGCCGATCCGAGCAGGACGGCTTTCCAGCGCGAGAGCGTTTGCGACACGGAATGACCCCGAACGAGGACCGGAGCGAAGCTGAGCTAGCTAGTATACCCGACGCCGCGGTCGGGAGTTGCGGCGTGAAAGGCCTCTGCGAAAATGGTTCCAGCCCAGCGCCCCCCACCCCCGCGTGGAATCATTTCGGATTTCTGGTAGAACGCATGCGCCGCAACGACTTGCGTCCGAAATCGCGTCCGCCGCTGCCTCCCTACCCGCACAAATGCACCAAATGTCGGAGCATATCCCGCACCGACACCACACCCACGGGTTTGCCGGCGGCGGTGATCGGCAAATGGCGGTAGCCACCGCCGTCCATCTTGGCCAGCGCGAAGGCCAGCGGGTCGCCGAGGGCGGTGGTTTCGGGGCGGGCGGTCATGAAGTCGCGGACGGGGCGGGTGGCGAAGTCGGGGGCGCCGGCGACCTTCGTCAGGAAGTCGCGCTCGGTGAGGATGCCGACGAGCTCGCCGTCGGCGCCGAGGACCAACAGCGCGCCGACCGACTGCGAAATCATTTTGGCGATGGCTTCGCCCAAGGTGGAATGGACGGTCACCGTCACCGGTGGCTTGGGCTTCAGCACGGACACGGGATCGCGGAGGAGGCTCTCCTCCAAGCGGTCGGCCGG
>JANOSQ010000254.1:0-3783 GCA_031415915.1 Fimbriiglobus sp.
AAGGTGAACAAGCCAGACTCGCTCAGATAAAAAAGGCGCTGCCATAGCATTCTGCAACACTCGGCAGAGAGGCACCGCACCCCGTTCCGCCTGCTCACCGCTGCAATGGAGAAGGGTGATTCGCTTGAAGTCGATAATCCTGGTGCCTTGGCAATCTGGGACGACCTACACTCCTCGCCGGGCAGTCAAACGCCGGCATCTGACTGATTCCTTTTTTCATCCCCTCTTGCCGCGCTGCTTCGTTGCAGGCAGCGTCTCGATGTCCTCGACGGTCGGCAGATCGCTGGATATTCGCAGCGAGTAAGCCGCGAACACTAACGACACATCGCATTGGAGTATTTTTCAATTTTTTAAAATCGTTGAATTGCAGACGATTACAGCCGATCGTGAGGCCGATCGCAATAACCTGAAGTCGAGGCGGATTGACAATCTTGGATTGCCGCAGATACTATTGGCGGTGCAAGTATGGTATTTCAAATGTTGCTTCGAACATTTGTATACTATTCTTTCTAAACTAGAATACTGTCAGAAGAAAGGAGTTGTAGCCCGACATTACGGTTATACAGATCGAATAGAATTCAGCGGTTCTTTCATCACTCATTCTCAATTGTAGGAGCCACTCATGATGACCGCGATTCAACGCAGGAAGGCCGAACGCCCGAGCACAACAGGGGAGAAGCTTTGCAAAGACTTATACGCATTGTATGAGTCCGCAATGCGAAGCTCGAATCGAGCGGGAGATCCAAATCACATACCGGACAAGCTGTGCAGCTTGCGTTCGCCAAAAGTAATTGGTTCCCGAATCAGAGAGAGGCGGATGGCTTCGGTGAAGCAAGCACTCCAGCTTGCAGTGCCAGAATACGAAATAGTTCTGAAGTTGCTCATTCAGATTGTGTTCAGCAAATTCACAGGATTCCCGCTATGTGCGCTTGTCACATCACTTACAGAAGACCAACAGAAAGAGATCGTCATTCGAGAGATCGTCAACATTCACGAACAAGTCGCAAGTGACATCGTGACCGATTACTCTCTCGCGGTCGATTGCATTTGCGACCCCAGCACAAGGAAACGATTTCGCGAAGTACTCACAGGATGCACTCAAGAAGAGTTCCGTAAAGTCCTCAAAAACTACGGCATGCATACGGTGCCGCAAGAATACATCCATTACTTTGAAACAAACGCAGCTGGCAGGTACGGCCTCACAATCGATCATGTGCGACCTCTGGTCATCTACTTCTTGATCGATCCGAGATGGAGAAGCAGAAAAGCCAACTTCTTGCAACGCTTGCGGGAGCGATACGCCAGTAATTGATCCCGACAACTCCCCCATCCACCCAGGGTGCGCCGAAGCGGCGACCCTGGGCTGTGGGATTTAACCCCTCCGGGGTAAAGCCAAAATCACTCCCCCTTGTCGGCGCTCTTGCCGCGCTTCTTCGGGGCCGGGGCTTCCGCCAGCGTATCGGCTCCTTCCGCTTTCTCGACCACCGGCGGGGCGCCGGCCATCTTCACGGTGTGGGCCGCGAACAGCTCCGCGGCGATCGCATCGCGGATCGCCGTATTCTCGCGCAGGAACTTGCCGCTGTTCTCGCCGCCCTGGCCCAGGCGCTGCTCCTTGTAGCTGTAGAACGAGCCGCTCTTGGCCACGATGTCGCTTTCGACGGCGAGCTTGATCATCTCGCCTTCGTAATCGATGCCGCGGTCGTACATGAGGAAGAACTCGGCCGTGCGGAAGGGCGGGGCGATCTTGTTCTTCACGACCTTCACCTTCACTTCCTTGCCGATGGTATCGCCGTCGTCGTTCTTCAGCGCGTTGGTCGTGTTCCGGACTTCGATCCGCACCGAGGCGTAGAATTTCAGCGCCAAGCCGCCGGTGGTGGTCTCCGGGTTGCCGTAGACGACGCCGATCTTCAAGCGGATCTGGTTGATGAAGATGATGCACGTCCGCGTTTTGCTGAGCGACGGATTGAGCACCCGCAGGGCTTGGCTCATGAGGCGGGCTTGCATCCCCATGCTCGGCTCGCCGATGTCGTTGTTCAGTTCGTTCTTCGGCACGAGCGCCGCCACGGAGTCGATGACGATCAGATCGACCGAGTTCGATTTCACGAGCATCTCGGCGATGCGCAGGCCCTCTTCGCCGTAGCTCGGCTGGCTGACGAGCAGCGATTCGAGATCGACGCCGATCTTCTTGGCCCAACTCGGGTCGAGGGCGTGTTCCGCGTCGATGTACGCCACGACGCCGCCGGCCTTCTGCACGTTGGCGACGGCGTGCAGGGCGATGGTCGTTTTGCCGGAGCTTTCGGCGCCGTAGATCTCGACGATCCGACCGCGCGGCAGGCCTTTGCCGCCGAGGGCGATGTCGAGGCCGATGGAGCCGCTGCTGATGCCTTCGATCTCTTGAGAAGCCACGTCGCCGAGGGACATGATGGCCCCTTCGCCGAATTCCTTCTGGATTTGGCTGAGGGCGGTTTTGAGTTCGCGGTTGTCTTTGGGGACGGCCATTTCGGGTTCCTGCCAGGGTGGTATTGTGGGCCTTCCCGCGGTCGGGGAAGACTTGTAGTGTACGCGGAATCAGTAGTCCCGATATGTCGGTAGCGGAGAAATTTCCGCAAAGGCACAACTCGTGCGACGGTACACTGATAGAGCCCTTTCCCCGACGGAGAACTACGATGACCCCCGATCCGAACGATGTGGTGAAAGTTTATTCCGGCCCAATCGAACTCGTCGAGGTGTTCCAAGGCACCTTGGCGGATGCCGGCATCACGAGCAACGTCGTCGGCACCGAATTGGTCGCCAGCTTCGGCTCGGCCCTACCGGGTTCGACGGAGCTCTGGGCCCACCGTTCCGATGCGGTCCGGGCCGAAGCGATCATCGCGGGGGAACTCAAACCCCGGGCCGAGCGGCCCGACTTCCCCCACCCGACCGACGACCCCAAACCCGGCTATGCCCCGCACCGCAAGCAACCGCACGTGAACCCCGACCCGCGATCCTGATCGCCGCGCCCCATTTCGGGTCTGTTCAGCCGATTCGCCACGTGGAATCCGCGTTCGACCGCTCGGCGCAAGTCCTTGTCGGGCTTGGTCAGTTCAGCGATTGGGAAACGAGTTCAGCGTTTTGGCATCGAGTTCACGCGAGGGTGTGTGCGTTTCCGCTGAACTCGATTGGCCCGGCACGCTGTCCGCCCCCGGCCGGATTTGTTACCCTACTGTCTACCTCCCACTCCCTTCTCAGGAAGCCTCCCCATGCGCCGAACTCTCTCCGCGTTGTTGCTCCTCGCCTCCGCTCCCTTCGCCTACGCGGCCGATTCCAAGCCCGGCGTCGGGCCCGCTTACGAAGAAGAACCCTTCGGCGTCGCCCCCGAGGTGAAGGATTCCAAAGACCCCAAGAAGATCCTCCGGGCGGAATCCAAAATCACCGCGTTCACGCTCGTCAACAAGAGCGGCGCCAAGGTGAAGATCATCACCCTCGGCGGGGCGGTCGCGGAAGTCCACGTCCCCGATAGCGAAGGCAAGTATGCCGATGTCGTGCTCGGCTTCGACAAGATCGACGGCTACCTCGGCAAAGACAATCCTTTCTTCGGCTGCATCACCGGCCGCGTGGCCAACCGCATCGGCGGGGGCAAATTCAAGCTCGATGGCAAGGACTACACGCTGCCCACGAACAACGGCAAGCACTCCCTGCACGGCGGCGAGTTCGGCTTCGATAAAGCCGTCTGGCGCGGCGAACCGAGCCTCGGGCCGCAGGGGCCGCTCGTCAAGATGACGTACAGCAGCAAGGACGGCGAGC
>JANOSQ010000255.1:0-1792 GCA_031415915.1 Fimbriiglobus sp.
CAAACTCCAACATTCGCGCCGAGGCTCCCCATGAAAGTGCTATTCGCCCTCGGACTGTTCCTCTCGGGGTCTGCTCTGTTGGCCGACGAACCGAAAAAACTGACGGTGGACGAACTGCAGGGAACTTGGCTGTTCGATTCCGCGAGCCGGGCGAACGAGCGGGATTCTTTGGCTGTGGTCTGGAATTCGAAGCTCGTGATAAAAGACAACGCCATCGTCGTCGAGAAATTCATCGACTTGAAAACACCTTTAAAAGGAAAGATCGAACTCGACCCGGCCGGGCAGGTCGGCCATATCGACTTGGCTCTCGAGGAGTTCGACCTGAACGACCTTTCGTTCCATAGCAAGATCCCCGCGGGAACCCTGGCGGGTGTCTATCGACGCGATGGCGAACGGATCCGGTTCTGCTTCCACTCCGAACCGGGCGGGACTCGCCCCAAGACCACCGACGACACGGGCAAGAAGTTGTTCTCCCTGTCCGTGGTGAAGGCCCCGAAAGGCTTCGTGGATTTTCCGAAGGAGATCTCGGTCACGGTGACGCACTCGGATGGCAGACCCGCGAAAGGCGCCGGCATCGGGGGTTCACTGGGTAAGGTGCAAAACAAGAAGACGTTCGAGTTTGAGGGGAAGTGGTCCTTGGAGGAAGCGACGAAAGTCGATGAGCGAGGTCGGGTGAAAATCGGTTACGCCGAAGATCGGTTCCGCGCCCAAAACGTGATCGCGTACGACGAAGCCAGTGGTTCGATGGGCTTCGGGTCGATGTCGCCGGCCTCCGCCGTGGCCAAGCCGGAAGTGGCCATCGTGCTGAAGCCGGTTTGCAATGTGAAACTCAACATCACTTGCGAAGAATTGAAAAAGGCGGGCCTGAGCGATTCCTTCAACTGCTATGTCAGCACCAAAGCGGGCCACCGACTCGCCTACAACGCCAACAAAACCGGACAACTCGATTTTCTCCTCCCGGCGGACGAATACGAGTTGCACATTTACGGCGGTGAGTATCTCGACTCGAAACACACGGCCCTGACCGTACCGAAAGACAAGAGCGAGTACGCCGCACCGGAGATCAAACTCCCGCCCAGCGGTTTGTTGACCCTGCTCGGCAAACCCGCGCCGGCGTTGATCGAAGTGATGGGTTGGAAAGGCCACGGCGTCAAACTCGAGGATCTCAAAGGCAAGGTGGTTCTGTTGGAGTTCTGGGGCTATTGGTGCGGGCCTTGCATCGCCTCCATGCCGGTGCTGTTCGAATTGCACGAAAAGTTCGCCGACAAGGGCCTCGCCATCATCGGGATCCACATGGATGGCGACGGCGAAGTCGACACCGTCGCGAAACTCGATGCGAAGATCGAGGGTTTCAAGAAGACGACTTGGAAAGGGAAAGACTTGCCGTTTCCGAACGCCCTCACCTCGGGCCACCGCGGCGATGAAGGCGGAGGCCGGGGCGGTACCGCGGCGAAGTACGGCATCCGCAGTTATCCGAGCACGATCCTGATCGACCGCGAGGGGAACGTCGTCGGCAAGTTCAACGCCCGCGACTCCAAAGAGGCCATCGCGCAAATGGAGCAACTGTTGAAAGTCGACAAGAAGTGACGGCGCGCTCGCATCCCCGGCTCGGCCATCTGCTATTCTGGCCCGCGCTGGCCGTGTGGACTTGGAAGCTCGTCGAGCCGAACCCGGTGCCGGAAGCGGTGGGGAACATCCTCGATGCGCCGATGAAGTTCCTCATCGCCAAGAGCCTGCACTTCTCGGGCTACGCTTACCTCGGCTTTACGCTCGGCATCTGGGTTCCGCCCCG
>JANOSQ010000256.1:0-2097 GCA_031415915.1 Fimbriiglobus sp.
CGGCAACGCCGTTCGTTTCGAGGTGCGTTTCGAGTTTGGTAAGCCAGACTTCGACGGCGGCGCAGCCACCGTCGGCGTAGCCGTTCACGTCGTCCGCGAAGCGGCTCGGCAGCGTCGTCGCCTGGCTGATGCAGGGGATCATACCATCGGCCTGACGCCCTTTTTGCCGGGCTTGGGCTTCGGTTGGTCTTTCTGATCGCGCGGCTCCGGCTTGGTGTCCGGTTCCGGCGAACCTTCGAAGACGCCGAGCACGATCGCCCCCCAAATGCCGAAAGCGATCAGGTTCAACACCAACCCGACGCCGAGCCAGATGAACACCTTCGTTTTGTTGATCTCCCGTTTCGGGACGACGCGCGGCGCCGACGGGGTACCGTCGGACGAATCGTCGCGGTGCGGGTCGAAGGCGGCGACGGGTTGTTGCTCGCCCCATTCTTGCGGCGCGTAGCCCACCGGCAATTCGGCGGGCACGAACGCCGGCGGATGGTAAGGCTCGTGGGTGGGCCAACTCCCGAACGCCGGCTCCGTTGCCTCGGCCACCGAAGCCAATTCCACATCGGCGGCCTCGGCCAAATCGACGTCGGACGCCCCGCTGACTTCGTTCACTTCCAAATGCTGCGACTCCCCCCCGCCGAGGATCGACGACGATTCGGGCAGCGGCTGGCGCGGCGCGGGCGGAGACGCGGACGTGTGCAAACGAGCCGCGACTTCCGCGGCCGTGGGGCGGCTGTTCGGGTCGGCGGCGAGCATCTCCGCCGCGAGATCCACAAGCGGTTGCGGGGCGTCGGGCCGCATCGCGGGCAGCAGCGCCGGGGCCGTCGGCGGCTTGCCGGTCAGCAAAAAAGCGAGGGTGCCGCCCAGTGCGAAGATGTCGGCTTCGGGCGTGCGCCCACCCGCTTCCGGCGCCCGGTACGGATCCCCTTCGACCGTTTCGCGGTTGGGCACGAGGCCGAGTTCGAACAGCTTGACCGTGGCCGTGGGGGCCGGGCGGAAGCGAGGCGAGCCATCGGCGCGGGGGCGGGTCGATGCAACGAGCGGCCCGGCCCGGAGGCTCGCGGGGCGCACGTCGCCATGGGCGATGCCGCGGGTGTGGGCCACTTGGAGGGCGAGCGCGGCTTGCCGGACGAACTCGCCGGCCAGCGACACGGGCATCGGGCCGATGTCGCCGATGAGCGATTCGAGATCGGCGCTCTCGAAGGGTTCGAGCACCACGAACGGCTCGTCGCGGTGGACGCCCGCATCAAGGAGGTGGGCCAAGTGCGGGTGCGCGACCGGCGCCGCATCTTGGGCGCGCTGGATGTACGCCGAGGCGTTGTCGAGCGGGGCGAACCAATCGGTGCGGAGCCGGCGGACGACGACGGGCGTCCGCAAGGATGGATGCGTCCCCTTGAACGCACTGCCGCCGGGGCACGGGCCGAGTTCGTCGAGGATCGGGTAGCCTGCGAAGTTGAGTTCGTACCCCTTGCCGGCGCGGATCATCTCGGCTTGGTACCGGGTGATCACCCCGCGGTTCTGGAGGAAGTCGCACAGCGCCGCGAGGTTCCGCTGCGGGACATCGGGCTGCTGGAATAGGGCATCGACATCCTCGCCGCCGAGGAGGTTCTTCTCGCGCGCCAGATCGAGGAACGAAGCGATCGATTCGGAGGGCATGGCAAAGCGTCTCGGTCGCGGTGGGTAACCGTGGGGGCCACGATGATTCTACGGGCGGAAGCCTTTCGGTTCAGCCGCACCGTTCCAACTTCCCGGCGAGGCGGGCGAAGACCGCGTCCCAATCGCCCATCGTGGGTTGGCGGAAGAGCCGCATCGCCGGATACCAAGGGGAATCGTCGCGATCCTTCAACCAGCGCCAATCGCCGTTGAACGCGATGGCCGCCCAGACTCGTTTCCCGAGGGCGCCGGCCAAGTGGACGACCGACGTATCCACGGCGATCACCAAATCCAGATTCGCGATGAGCGCGGCGGTGTCGGCGAAGTCGTGCGCGAGTTCAGCACCCAGGTCGAGGATCGGAAAACCGGCCCCGTCGAGTTGTTCCCGCCTGTGCCCGACTTGCAGGCTGCAAAGAGTGACGCCGGGGATCTCGGCGAGCGGTGCGAAGCGGG
>JANOSQ010000257.1:0-2927 GCA_031415915.1 Fimbriiglobus sp.
CCTGCGTAGGCGACCGGTCGCGACGAGCCGGACGCGGGGGCGGCGCACCGATTGGTTTGGGGGTGCATTCGGAACTCGCCGCGCGGCATGCGGTCCGTCGCTCACGCGTCCGGCTCGGTCGTGTCCGGCCGACCCCGCAGAGCTGTTTGGAACGGCTTCGGTTTTAGGGATCGATTGATGGATGCCGGCGCAAGAACAATCCAGATGCTCTCAGGGTGAGCGGCGACCGGAAGACGCTCAAGGATTTTCAGTTTCAGTCAAATCGGTGGGCCTTAGAACACTTCGATTCTTTCCGGTGTATAGCCTGAATTTGCGAAGTAGTTCTGCCTTGACACCCGCGATCGGCCGCGAATAGATTCCGCCTTCGGGCCGATCCTGTTCGCGGGGAGATATAGATGTCCGAAGGCAGTCGTCGAGACGGGGGCGTGAAACCGCCACTCGCGAGCGGCGTTCGACCCGACGACCTCGCGAACGCATTCGGCTCTGACGCCCCACCATCAAGATGACGCACCACTGGCCGACCCGGGTTTCGATTCGGATACTGCCTGAATCTCCCCACTCGCCGAGATCCCCATGACTCGCACCTTCGCATTGCTTGTGGTGCCCGCGCTCGCGGCCATTGCTCTCGTGGTCGCACCTTCGGTCGCCGAACTCCCGAAGCCCGAAACCTTCGACGAAAAAGGCTTCGACGCCATCTTCGACGGTAAGAGTCTGAAGGGCTGGCACGTATCGACCAAGACGGGCCACAGCGGCGTGAGCAAGAACAAAACCGGGGGGAAGTGGGAAATCGTCGACGGGGCCATCACGGGTAGCCAAGACATCCCCGGCAACGGCGGCATCGTCATCACCGATAAACAATACGGGGACTTCGAAGTCGCGTTGGAAATGAAGAACGACGATGGCCCGGACAGCGGCCTCTTCCTCCGCTGCACCGAAGAGGGCAAGTGCTTCCAAGCGATGATCGACTACCACAAGGGCGGCAACCTGATGGGCGTCTACGGCGAGGGCCTCGGTGGCAAACCGCACGTGCGGAACTTCGACTTCACCAAGGACGTGAACGACATCAAGGTGACCGAGTTCAAACCGTTCCCGTGCCCCGTGAGTGCCGCGGACTGGCCGAAGTTCTGGAAGCACGGCGAGTGGAACGAACTCCGCGCCCGCATCGAGGGGAACCCGGCCAAGGTGACGACGTGGATCAAAGGGGTGAAGTTTATAGAGTACACCGACACCGAGAAACGGCTCGGCGACACGGGCGGTATCGCCCTGCAAGTCCACGGCGGGGGCGACTACACCAAGCAGTTCGTGCGCTACAAAAACATCCGCGTCAAAGAATTGAAGAAGTAGCCCGACCGTGAGCCGACCGATCCGCCTGATGACGCTGGCCCCGGGGCATTTCCACGCCGCACTCGTGCAGAAGGAAATGCCGCCCGAGATCTATCGGCGCACCTACGTCTACGGGCCGCTCGACTCCGACACGGCCGAATACGTGGCCCGCGTCGCCGCTTTCAACAATCGTCCCGACAACCCGACCCGCTGGCAACTCGACATCCGCGCGGGCGACGATTACCTCGCTCGCTTTTTGCGCGAACAACCGGGCAACGCCGTGGTCATCGCCGGCCGCAACCGACCGAAGATCGACCTCATCCTCGCGGCGGTGACGAACGCTTGCCATGTCCTCGCCGATAAACCGTGGGTCATTGACGCCGCGGGATTCGAACAGTTGACGGAGGTCTTCCGCCAAGCCGACATCCGCGATGTGCTCGCCTGGGACATGATGACCGAGCGCTTCGACATCGCCACGGCCCTCCAGCGCGATCTGATCCAAGCCGCGGACATCTTCGGCAACTTCGTCGCGGGCACGGCCGAGGATCCGGTGCTGACGCTCGACGCCACGCACTACCTGTTGAAGACCGTCGCCGGCAAACCGCTGCGTCGCCCGGCGTGGTGGTTCGACCCCGAGGAAGCCGGCACCGGCCTCGCCGATGTCGGCACGCACCTCGCCGATCTCTCCATTTGGCTGCTCTTCCCCGATCAAGCGCTCGATCACCGCACCGACTTGGAAATGTTGGATGCGAGCATCTGGCCGACGCAGCTCATCCGCGGGCAATACCGGGAGATTACGGGCGAAGACGCGTCGTCTGACGAGGCGCTGCTCTATCAGGGCAACGGGAGTGCGACGTACTCCTTGCGCGGGTTGACCGTGCGGTTCGCGGTGCACTGGGAGTGCGAAGGCGAGCGCGACCTGCACGAAGCCACGGCCCGCGGCAGTCGATCCCGCATCCGCGTGCGATCGGCCGCGGGAACGCGGCCCGAACTCGGCGTGACCGCGAACGAGGCCGGCGACCATGCCGCACTCCTCGGCGACGTGGGCCGGCGCTGCGGCGAGTGGCAACTCCGCTACCCCGGCGTCGCGGTCGTCGATCTCGGCGACTCGATTCGCATCCACATCCCCGAGCGCTATCGCACCGACCACGAGCAGCACTTCGCCGACGTGCTCGACGAATTCCTGCGCCACGCGCGCAACCCGCGCCGCGCGCCGCCGTGGGAAATCCCCAATCTGCTCGCGAAGTACGCCATCACCACGCAGGCGGTGGAGTTGGCGAAGCGGAAACAATCCCGCACTTGAACCCCCGAACCCGGTGACCCGTGCCCGCCATCCGCCTCGACGGCAAAGTTCTCGCCCAGACGATCCGCGCGGAAATCGCCGCCCGCGTGGCCGAGCGCGTCGCGGATGGCAAGCACCCGCCGGGCCTCGCGGCGATCCTCGTGGGCGATAACCCGGCCAGCCACGTCTACGTCCGCAACAAGCGCAAGGCCTGCGAAGAAGCCGGCATCCGCAGTTGGCTCCACTCGCTATCGGCCGACACGTCGCAGCGCGAGTTGATGGACCTCATCGCCGAGTTGAACGCCAACCCCGAAGTCCACGG
>JANOSQ010000258.1:0-5588 GCA_031415915.1 Fimbriiglobus sp.
AGGCAGGGATAACGCCAGTGTCAAAACGCAAAAGGCGAGAAGACTGTATGGCCGAATTTGTGCGAGCGTGGCCATCATGGTACCTTCGTCTTTCTTCCAGGAAAGGCCCCTTGACAGGAGGGTCGTTTGCAGGAGATCGGCACTGCGTCAAGAATGAGGGCGCCCAAGCGTTGCAGATACCCGCCCCGATCACGGGTCACTGCCGGGCATACAGCCAGCCTTAGGGCGTACAGCCACCCTTATAGAGGAAGATAGTTCCTAGCGCAGTGCCGCCACAATTGAGGGAACTGCAAACCTTCACCTGTACGCATTTTACGCTGGGATATGTCAGGCAGCTACCCACTTCACCAGTGCTGCCCGGAAGGGGGACACCGCACGTTCCGTTGGGAATGAAGAGCCCGAAAGTGTTGATGTGATCGTTTTCGATGAGTATTGGATCGGCCGAGAGAACGAAGTCCGTCCCATCATTCGGAGCGAGCGGAGGGGCTTCGGTAGTAATCGCAGGCGACTGCCCCCACAATTCCCGCCCGGCGAAGACGCCAGCTACGACCGCAGTCGCGGTGCTGACCAAGATGATCCCTGCCAGGTTTCGAAGCCGCATGGGTTTTCCCCGTTGCGAACGTCAGACGCCCCAATAGTAGAGAGAGAGAGACACAACCCCAGTCGGTACAATTTTCAAAAGTAGTTTGGATCATCGTGTGGTGTGGCGAATCGGCCCGATTGCCGTTGCCGGCTTGGTTCAACCTGCTAGTCTACTTCTTCTAGGTCGCGAAGTTTGTTCGGAGAGTCCGCGTCATGGCACACAAGAAGGGTCAAGGGTCGGTCAAGAACGGGCGGGACAGCAACGCCAAGCACCGCGGCGTCAAGAAGTACGCCGGGGAGACCGTGACCACCGGCAGCATCATCATCGTCCAATGCGGCACGAAGTGGCACCCCGGCGCCAACGTCAAGCGGGCGCGGAACGACTTTTTGTTCGCCCTTTGCGACGGCACCGTTTACTTCAGCTCGGAAGGCCGCAAGGTCAACGTGAAGCCGTTGGAAATCGCGGTCTGAGGATCGCCGACAACCGATTGACATCCGAGAACCCCCGTCCCGCGACGGGGGTTTCGGCGTTGACCGTGTGTCGCCGCTCGCTCCGCGCCGCCGCCCGCTCAGGCCGAAGAACTGTGCTTGGGACTGCCAAAATCCGTTGGTGCACCCCGCCCATCCAGTTCGCGTTGCCCGGTCCGCCGCATTCGCTTACCTTACTCGCACTTCGGAAGGAATGCGGGCGAGGTGAACTTCGATGGCGGAACGGCGGATGAAAATCCTGATGTATGTGCCGGTGATTTGGCCGGACGATTCGGGCGCGAAGCTGGTGGCGTTGGCCCACGATTTGGCCGCGGTCGCCGCCGAGTGCGGCGACGAATTGACGATCTTGGCCACGCCGATGGACTTGCTCGGTGGCCCCGTCGTTTGGCCGCACGCGCCGACGAAACTGGCCCGGGTGTTACCCCCCATCAAACTCGAACCTCTCGGAATGCCGGAGGCGGCCCGGGACGCCTTCCAGCAATTCTCCGATCTCGCCGACCGGCACGACGTCGCCCTCATCCCGCAGGCATTCGGCGCCGTGCCCTCCGAGTGCCGGCTGAAGCTTTCCATCCCCGTGATCTTGGGTATCCCGCACCTCGATTTCGATTCGACCGACGCCGGTGCCCGGACGGATCGCTACCGGCGCGAGATGGATCGGCTCGTCCGCTTCGCGGAGCATTTCGTCTTCCCGACCGAATCCCTCCGAGAACGAGCGTGCGAGCGCTACGCGATCCCGTTCGCCCGGTCGAGCGTCGTCCGCGCCACCGGATCCGCGGTGTTCCCCAGCCCGGAGACCGTCCGCAGTTTGGGCCTCCCCAAACGTTACTTGTTGTCGGCGGGATGGAATCGACCCCGGCAAGAATGCGACGGGACCGCGGAAGCCATCGCCTGGCTTTTTCAACGGGGCGAACTCCCCTGCCCGTTCGTGGGGCTGACCGAGGGAATCGACGCCCGACCGCTCGCCAGCCTCGAACAACTCGATTACGCGAAGAGCCGGCGGGCGATCCTGCACGATGCGGGGATGAAGCTCGGCCGCGACTGGTTCGAACTCGAGCGGCCCGAGCCGCGGGAATTGCACGCGATCGTGGCCGGGGCCACCGCAATCCTCGGCAACGGCCCCCGCGGAACCGGCCCCGACTGGCTCACGCTCACCGCGGAGCGCACGGGTGTGCCGGCGATCAACCCGCGGGCGGATGGGTACGAAGCCGAATTCACTTTCGACTCGACATCGTCGGACGCCCTCGCTTCGGCCATCTTCGCCCGCTTTGAAAGTGAACCCGCATCCGCACGAAGCGCGGCCGTCCCGGGCAGGGACAGCGCCCGCCAGTTGCTTTCGCTTTTGGGTCAGCTCATCGGAGATCGCTGCCCGATTTCCCACCCGATCGCCCGTCCGCCGAAGCCCCGCGACCAACGCGTCGCTTGGCTGATCAGCCACACGACGCTCCGCGATGCCGAAGTGCCGATCCTCCGCGAACTCGGCTACGAGGTTTACACGAACAAGGTGTTGCCGACCGGCGAAGACTACCGCAGCGGCAGCGCCGACTATTCGTGGGACGACGACAGCACTTTGCCGACGGACGTGCTGACGGCGATGAACGAGTTCAACTTCTACCAGCACGACCTCACCCACGAAATGGAAAGCGTCCTGAATGCCTATTTCGGGACGATTTTCTGCGCGACTTACGGGTTGTTGGTGCGGCAGCTCACGAAGTGTTTCCGCGGGCGCATTCTGATCAGGGCATTCGGCTTGGAAGCGCCGCGCTCCTACGGCGAGTATCTCGGCCACTTCGCCGAGGGGTGGATGTGGAAGCGCCTCTGGGAAAACCAGAACCGATTTTGGCTATCGGCTTGCTACGAGCAGATCCCGCCGTTCGAACCGGCGTTCCTCCGCGATCGCTCGGTCATCTTGCCCGTGGCGATGCCGGAGCGCACCTTTCGGGCGACCGATCGCTGGATCGGATCCGACCCCCGGATATTCTTCGTCTGCCCGAGCATTCGCCTGTCGTCCCCGGATTACTACGGCCAGATCTACCGCCGCTTCAAATCCGCGTTCGGCGATCTCCCGCACGCGATCGGCGGCGCGCAGCCGATTCCGGTGGATGATCCGAGCGTGGCGGGCTACCTCACGGAGGATCAATTCACCGCGGCGCTCATCGACTTACGGGTGCTGTACTACCACAGCCGCGAGCCGCGCCACATCCACTACCACCCGCTCGAAGCCATCGCCATCGGCATGCCCGTGGTCTATCTCAACGGCGGGCTGATGGAATTTTTCGACACCGGTAACCGGGCCGGCGGATGCGACACCGAGGGGGAGGCGCGCGCGAAGTTGGAGCGCATTTTAGCCGGTGACTCGGAACTCGTGGAAGCGATTCGGCAGGGTCAGCGAACGATCCTGACCGCGTTCACCATCGAGTTCAACCGGAACGAATGGCGCCGCCTCTTTCACGGCGGGGTGATGGACGAGTCGTGTATCCCCGATTTGCCGACCCCGAAGCCGGGCAGTTTGCCCGCCCTGCCCGCGGCCGAGATCCGACCGGGGACTCCGGGTCTCGCGGTGCGGATGTTGACCCGCTCGGATTTTCAATTCCCCCACGAAGACCCGCCGGACGGTGCGATCGTCCCGGTTCGCCTCGGGAAGAAGCAACGTATCCGCGAGTGGATTCCCGAACCGCTGCGGCCGCCGGCACGAGCCGTTTTCCGGACGCTGCGATTCGTCAAGCACCGCATTCGCGCCGTCGGCTCGCCGACCCCTCCCGCCGTGCTACCCGCGGGCGACCCGGAACTGCCGGCCCCGGCGGTCGACGATACGGACGGGCGTTATTTGACCGATCCACCCGCCTCGCCGCCCCCGCGGCCGCTCCCTTCGCTGACCGAACTCAACCACGGGCTCGGCGAGATCGCGCGCGTCGTGTCCGACCGGGAGTGGAGCTTTTACCTTGACCCGGTCGGGGTGCTGAATCCCAACTTGGAAGAATCGACCCTGCCCCGAACGCGGCTGATCGTCGGCTTCACCCACCTCGCTTGGGAGACGGAGGACGCCTACGAGATCCTGTCCCAAGCCGCGTGCCGCGAAGCGATGCTCTGGTGCCGATTGGCGGCGCACGCGATCTTCCCCTCGGAGCGGCACCGCGAACTCGCGGTCCGCCGCTACGGGCTCGATCCCCGGCGCACCTCGGTCTTGCCGCCCCTGACGCTGATGGGCGGCATCCCGGCGTCACCGCCGCCCAAATTCAAACACACCGGCAAAAAATTCCCCCTCCCGGAATCGTATCTGATCGGCTACCAGTCGAAGTACACCAACCCCAATTCATGGCTCTTGTTGGAGGGGCTCAAGATCCTGGACCGCCGCAAGGCGAAGATCCCGCCGTTGCTGCTCACCGAGATCCGGGCCGGTCGCGAAGCGGGGCGGTCGAGTCTCCGCGTCGAAACTCACGCGGCGAAAACGCTGTTCAACCTCGGATTGGTCCGCGGAACCGATGTGGTGCTGCTCCCGCCGCTGCGCGAATCGCGGCGGTGGGCTCTGGAGGCGAGGGCGCGTTTGTCGGTGGTCGTTCCCCGCTGGGGCGGCTGGGGCGTCAGGGATGTCACCCGGGCCGCACTCGCGCGGGTTCCCGTGATCGCATCCGCGATCGGCCCCATCGCGGACGCCTACGGGGAATCGGGGGACAACGTCTTGCTGGTCGACCCCGACGATGCGGTGGGTTTGGCCAACGCCATCCAAAGGACTTTGGAGCTCACGGGGGAAACGAGCGCGCGCGCCGAGCGGGCCTACGCCACCGCCAACCGCTTGAATTCCCCCGAGGCGCTCGGCGAACGCGAACGTCTCTTCGCCGCCATCGCCGCTACGAATTGAGGTAGGCGAACTCGACGGCTTCGACGACCGATGGGACAACCGCCGCGAGATGGAGCTTCGGATCCGGCACAGCAATGCCCGTGGAATGTCCGTAACCCGTTCGCACCAAAATCGTCCGGCAACCCGCCGCGGCGCCGGCTTGCAAGTCGGTCAACCGATCCCCGACCATCCAAGACCGGGCGAGGTCGATGCCCAACTCGGCCGCCGCTTGCAGCAACATCCCCGGCTTCGGCTTCCGGCAATCGCATTCGACGCGGTAGCGCCCCTGCCCTTCCGTCGGATGGTGCGGGCAATAGTAGAATCGATCCACGCTCGCCCCGGCTTCGACGAGCAATCGATACGCGATGACCCGGTGTACCTCCGCTAGCACGCTCTCGGGGAACAAGCCGCGGGCGACGCCCGATTGGTTCGAGACGACCACGACGCGCCAGCCCGCGTCGTGGACTTTGCGAATCGCGGCCGCGGCGCCGGCGATGAGCCGCACTTGCTCCGGCCGGGCGTGGTACTCGACTTCTTCAATCAGCACGCCATCGCGATCCAAAAACAAAGCCGGCCTCGATTCCGCGTGCGGATTCGAGGCCGGCCAGGTGTTCGTTGACTCGGCCACGGCTCACGCCTTCGCTGGGGCCTTCTCGAGGGCGTGGAGTTTCTTGGCGGCGCG
>JANOSQ010000259.1:0-6289 GCA_031415915.1 Fimbriiglobus sp.
GGCAAAACGTTCTCGCGGTGGTGGTGCCACGGCGCGTTCCTGATCATCGACCGCATAGCCACGTTGGCGGGTGTGGGCCAAATCGCGGGCGGGCAACCGCTCGAACGACACAACCTGCTTGGCGCCGGCTTCCGATTGGAATTCGATCTCCGCCTTGGCGATGGCGGCGCCGATCCACTTCGGCCAATCCTCGAAGTACGCGGGAATCGTGCCGTCCGACGCGTTCGGCGGAGGCAGCACGCCGAACGCGATGCAGACGCCGAGTTGCTTCGGCTTCGGGTAATGGCCGCGCGGGATCACGATGGCTTGGAGCCGGTAGGGGTCGCTCACGGGTACTCTCCGAGCTTGTAGGTGTGTCAGCGGTAATCGAACTGGGACCAGTACTCGGAGTTCCAGCGGGCGGCGGATCGGGCCGGGTTGTTCTCGTCCCACGCGAAGCGACCGGGGATGCCGGGCCGGGCGAAGTAGGCCGGCCGGTTCTCGCCGCGGGGCCGCACGGCGGGCATCGGTTGCCGGGCGCCGATCGACATCAACCGATCCGATTCCAAGAGGGCGGTTCCCGGCTTCTTCGAATCCGACCCCGCGATCCGCTTTTCCATCGTGATGTTGACGTCGATGCTGAAGAAGAGGAACTCGATGCTGACCGTCAGCGTGGCGGTGCCGTAAAGCTCGTTCCCGCCCTCGAATTCCCGGTAGGTCACCATCAGCAGGAATTCGACGGAGGCGTGGATCAGCCCGAGGACGCTGAGGGTGCCGCCGGCCCGGATGTAACCGCTGAGGGAGGTCGACGACTGCGTGATTTTGAAGTAGGCGCCGGCCATGACGTACAACCCGCCCGAGGCGACGCCGACGTCGAAGGCGAGGCTGCCGCCGAACTCCAGCGCGCCTTCGAGCAGCCGGCCGCCGCCCGTGTCGAGTTCGACGCGGAGGAAACCGCGCCCCCCGAAGGCCATGACGGTCAATTCGAAGGGGACGGCGAAGCTCGAGAAGTTGAAGCGGAAGCGGAGGGGATCGTCGCCGAACGGGAGCATCAGCCCGGCGCCGATGCGGATGTTCCGCATCGAGAAGGCGCCGAAGCTGATGGGCGGGATGAGGAACTCGTAGCTCATCTCCAAGAAGTTCGGGGTGATCGCGAGCTTGAAGCCGCCGCCGAGGTTCCCGAGTTTCTCCTGCAAATCCTTGACGAACTTCAGCGGCCCCACGAAATCGACCGTCACGATCTCGGGCGTCACCTTGGGCTTGGCACTGCCGCCGAGGGCGTAGCGGGCTTCGACGCGCACCTGCCGGAAGTAGACTTCCACGAGTTCGAGCAAGGTGATCGAAAACGAAGACCCGGTTGCGGGATCGGCGACCTTCGGCGGCGGATCGGGCCGTTCGGACGCGTTGTCCCAGCGGCCGAGGTACGCATCCAGTGTCACCGATCCCTCAGGTTTCTTCCCGGCCAAGATTTCCTCGGCTTTGGGCAACCGCGTCGTCGTGACGATCTCGATGTGCAAGCAGACGTTACCGGGATTATCCCGCGGCTCACTGCGGTATTTCACGATCAGAACGTCGAGCTTAGGCTTGATCGGCAGCGTCCACTTCCATGTGTGCTGCAACACCTCCGGCAGCTTCAGTTGATTGATGACCGGCAGCTTCCCGGGGAGGATTTTGTCGATCAACTGGTTGAGGTTGAACGAGCCGAACAACTTCATGTCCGGGATGGCCCCGGCGAGCGCATTCTGCAGGGCAACGGCGTTCTCCTTTCCAAACCCCTTGGCGATCGTCTTCAAGCCGTCGACGGTCTCGGCGGCGACGGCGCCGAGTTCGGTCGAGATCCCTTGGATGAGCGCCTTGGGGGAAGCGAGCCCGTTCTTGATCGCATCGCTGCCGACCTTCGCCAACTTCTTGATTTTGTCGAGTTCCTCGGCGGTGCGGACCACTTGGGCGAACACCCCGTTGCCGGCTTCCCGGATGCCCCGGGCCAAGTAGCCGCCGGTGAAGATGATCTTCTCCACGGGGTAGTTCGGGTCGATCGACTTCATCGATGGGATGATGCCCGACGCCTGTTCCAGGACGGCGTGGAACACGTTCGAGCCGAGCTTGCCGGCTTTGGTTCGCGCCGCCTCGAGTTGCTCGACGTACTGCTTCGCGAGCGCCGTCACCTTGGCCTGGGGGGCTTCGGCGAGCGCGCGGAGTTCCGTGTCCATCGCCGCCACGAGCTTGGCGTGCTCCGGCTTTGGGAACGTCTTGAGGATGCCGAGCCCTTGCTTCACGAACTCCGCGCCGTCCTTTTCCTTCTCCCAAATCTTCATCAATTTCGACACCACGCCGTCGGGGGCATGGCTGTACAGCGAATCGACGAGGCGGCTGCCGAAGACGACCGCGTGGGTTTCGAGCAGCGATGCGATCTTTTCCGCGCGCCCGAGCTGCGCATGGATGTCCCGCAGCATCTCGGCGGTGTTCACGACGGCGAGGTGACGCTTCAGCGCGTCGAGGGTGGACTGTTCCAACCGGTTCAGCGAAGCGAGCACTTGCTCGGCCCCGCGCCGGATGCGGCTCCGGATCTCTTCGACATTTCCTTCGATGCGGGGTTGGTATTTCGCCAAGAACGCACCGACCGCCGCGGCGACATCGCCGCCGAAGACCTCTGCTTTGAGGAAGTCTTCGCGCAAGAGCTGCGCCAATGGAGGGGAAGTGTGTAGCTCCTTCCAGAGCGGCCGCAGTTCGCGTTCGATGGCTTCGAGCGTCGCCAGCGCGGGCAGAAGCGGGCGCAAATCGCGGCCGCGCAGCAACCGGTCGAATTGGCTCTGGAACTCATCCCCTGCCACGGCCTGCCAGGTGCGGACGGCTTCCCCGAGCCGGCCGGCCCCATCGCGCTCCGCGTTTTGGAGGTCGTGGTGTCGGCCCGCCGGGTCGGTGAGGTACGGCGTTTCGGGCGCCAACGCCACGGGCTGCGGTGGCAGGGACCATTCCCGGAACTTGTGCTGCAACCCTTCCCAAGCTTGGTGGCCGAGGATCACGTGGTTGGCGAAGAGCAGGCAGGCATCGTCCGTCTTGGCTTGGCGCCCCGATTCGTCCGTCATCGTCACCGGCCAACGCAACGCTTCGGACGTCTTCGGACCGTTGATCGGCCGCGGCACGAACACCAACGGTTTGGTGGCACCCGGCGCATAGGAATTGGGGGTTTGCAGATCCTTGTCGATCGGGAAACTATCCTCGGGCTGCAAATCCGGCGTCTGCGTCCACCCGAGCGCGACCGACTTCATCGGCATGGATCGGCCGAGGGGCGTGTCCGAGTCGGTGAAGTTCCGCTCGTTCTCGCGGACGACGATATAACGCCGCGTCAGGAGATAAGCGCCGGGCGGCCCGACGACGGCCGGCTCTTTGATCACCCTCGACGCGAATTGGCGCTCCGTCAACTTCACGAAGATGCATGGGTAAACCATGGGGAAGAGCACGCCGAAGTAGGCTTCGACGAAGTAAACGTCCCGCCCCACGACCATGCGGTGCTTCCAGACCATCAGTTCGGAAGACACGGTCTCCGGAGGGGGCGGGCCGAGCTTGTTCTTTTGGAACTCCGCGATCTGTCCGGCGATGATCGTCGCGAACGACTTCGGATTGAAGTAAGAAAGGAAACCGGTCGCCCCTAGGGCGGTTAGTACGAGGTGATCGATGTCCACCCAACCGCCGCCGGCCGGGCCGTTCTTCTTGTCGGGGTCGGACAGTCCGCTCATCTGATGGACGAGCCGGTGCCGGGTCAGGCTCAGGAGTGATAATTCTTGGTTGCCGGGATAATATTCCCCGGCACCCGGTTCCCCGATCTTGCGGTGATCCGGCGAATAGACCGCCGTGGCTTGGAGCGAGACGTCCGCCAGCGGCGCCAAGTTGGGGTCGAGCGCGCCGAGATCCTCGCCCGGTTTGGCGGGCAGCAGCGGCTTGCGGCTCATCAACTCGGCGTTCCACAACTCGCTGACGCCGGCGCGGGATTCGTCGAACGGCATCCGGTCGGACGGCGTGAGCCAGCGCGCCTCGGCGGAACGGGGCGAGAGCATGACGCGGTAGGGAATCTCCAAGCAGGTCTCGTCGAGCCGCGGCAAACGCGGCGCGAACCGCAGTTGGCCCGCCTCGGGCGGGATGTGCAACTTCCACCCGGCCAACTCGGCCAGCCACTCATCGACGATCGAGCGATTCCGTTTCTTCCCGGCCGGGCACCGCACTTGGAACCGGGCGCCGGCGGGCGCCTCGAAGACGATTCGGCTCGGCCCGGACAGATACGAGCGAATCGGGGGCACCGGGGAGTTGGAGTTCGGCCCGCCCACCAATGGCAGCGGCTGGTGTTCCGCGTTCGGATCGTCCTTGCGTTCGAAGAGCGCCTCGGCCAAGTTCTGCGGTGGGAAGTGCACCGCCACCAGCGAGCGGTTCCCCGGCGTTGGGATGAGCAAGCCGTCTTTCTCACGGAAGCCGATGAATGCGAGTTCGAGTTGGAGCAGATCGCGGTCGCGGCGGACGCGGGCCACGAACGTCGGCGGGCGAATCAGCGCCTCCAACTCCGCGGCGTAACTCCAACTCGCGGACACGGCGGTGCCGCTGACGAGCAGGAATTCCCGGCGGGACGGGGGCGTATCCGATTGCGTTGTCCGCTCACTCATGGTTCGCTCCGCGGGTTATTCGAGATAGGTTTTGCGGCGCTCGAAACGATCCTTGGGCACGCCCTTCCACGCTTCCTTGTCCGAGAGCACCTTCGTGAAGCCGGGCAGGTCGTTCTTGGCGACGAGCGCTTGGATCTTCATCCGGGACTCGGTGTGGTAGTCCCCCCGATACCGGAGATCCACGAGCACTTCGCGGATTTTCACGTTCAACTTGTCCCAATCGGTTTTCCCGTACTTCGCCACAACGTCGTCCTTCGCGCAGATGCGCTTCACATCCGCCTCCAGCTCGTCGTAGGTGGCCACGAAGAGTTTCTTCTGCTGCTCCTTGCTGATCTCCACCAACTCGGCTTTGTGATCCGCGAGGAACTTCTCAGCTGCGGCGCCGCTCAGCCCGGCGGCTCGGGCGAACACTTTCGCATCCTTCTCGGCGACCCCGGCGGCTTTCATGTCGGTTTCGATCTTCTTGGCGATCTTCTCCTTCATGTCGTAGCCGCGCCCGATGGTCAGCCCCGAGGATTTGGAAGGCACGCTCGTCTTGCGGCTGTGGAAAGCCCCACCCTCGGTGCCCTCGGCATCGAAGGTCAACTGGCCCTTCTCGACTTTCAGCGGGTCGTCCGCGGCGAGGATCATCGGACTGTTCACGAAGAAAAGCCCGATTGGCATCAGAAGAAGAAGCGGGTTCTTGCTGAGGCAATGGTGATGCGACATACGAAGTGCGATGCCACGCAAGTACGATAGTTTGATCGACAGGCTACATTTCCCGTCGCGATGTGAGAGAGGTTAACCACACGGCAATTGCGTGCAATTCGCGATTCGGCAAACAATCGATTTTTTCGGAACAATCGCCCTCATGTCCCCACCTCGCCTAAAATGACGCGGGAAACTGCAACGATTCAATGGCCCTGTTCGGGAGAATCCGATGGCGAAGAAACTGCAAGTGACCGTCGATGACGGACCCCAGCCGGTGGCTGCGGCGCTTCAACCGATCCTCGTCGAACTCGGTCGGCGGAAACTCGTCGGGGCGTTTTTCAACCTCGGACAGGAAGTGCAAGCGGACCCCGCAGCCACGTTGGCGATCCACACCCGGGGTCATGTGCTCGGCAATCACACGTGGGATCACTTGATGCCTTCGACGACCCAGTACACCGATGTGCAGGTCGTCGAACAATTCCGCCGAACCCACGATGCGGTTCGGGCCGCGGCCAAAATCGAGATGCGACACTGGCGGGCGCCGCGGTTGGAGCAGATCGCCCGCCTCGCGGGGCTTTTGGTCGGCGCCGGCAAGCTCTATGCGCTGAGCCATTGCGACTCGCACGCCGATAGCAAAGACAGCCAAGGTGCGACCACCGCCGCGGCGATGCTGACCGCGATCCGGGCCGACATCAAGCTCCAACCCGCCCGTGAGACGTTCCGGCTTCTGTTCCACGTCAAAGACACCACCGCCGCGGCACTGCCCGCCGTGCTCGACGGACTCGTCGCCGACGGCCACGTGCTCGTCGACTTCGCGCAGGCGTCCTGAACGCCCCACGGCACCCGTCCACCATTCGCAGCTTACCGTGAGTCCAGCGGTCCGTCGCTCACTCACGCGTCCGGCTCGTATTGCCCGACCTACAATTCGCAATGCCAACTCCCGATAGGCTCGACTCGGAACCCCGGGC
>JANOSQ010000260.1:0-1621 GCA_031415915.1 Fimbriiglobus sp.
CCACAGAGGCACAGAGTTCACAGAGAATACAAAGAAGAGTGAGACATCGATCTCCTCGGTCTTTTTCTTCTCTGTGCTCTCTGTGCCTCTGTGGTTAACTCTTTTCTTCCGGTGCTGCGATGGCGAAAAGTTCCAACACGACCGACGACCTCGCGAAGATTCGCAACCTCGGCGTGATCGCGCACATCGACGCCGGGAAGACGACGACGACCGAGCATTTGCTTTTCTACGCCGGGGCCAAGCACAAGCTCGGCGGCGTCGACCAAGGGACTACTCAAACCGATTACGATCCCGAAGAGCAAGAGCGCGGCATCACCATCTACTCGGCGTGCATCCCGTTCCAATGGGCGGGGTTCACCGTCAACTTGATCGACACCCCGGGGCACGTCGACTTCACCGCCGAGGTTGAGCGGAGTCTCCGCGTCCTCGACGGTGCGGTGTGCGTGTTCGACGCCCAAAAAGGCGTCGAAGCCCAGTCGGAAACGGTCTGGAAGCAAGCCAATAAATACGCCGTGCCGCGGTTGATCTTCGTCAACAAGATGGACGTCGTCGGCGCGAGCTACGACAAGGCCCTCGCCACGATCCACGAGCGGCTCACGCCAGAATACGCCACGCAAGGCCGGCCGGTGCCGATCCAAATCCCCATCGGCTACGGCTCGGAGAAGGACAGCCCCAAACCCTTCCGCGGCGTCATCGACATCCTCGAACAGCAGGCGATCTACTTCGACCCCGCCGACGGCGGTAAGACGATCACCCGCGAAGCGGTGCCGGACGACGAACTCGCCAGCGTGAAGAAGTACCGCGAGCAACTGTTCGACGCCCTGACCCAGCACGACGAGCAAGATCTGATCACGTCGGTCGTCCTCGACGGCGGGGAACCGGATCTCGTCAAGGTGCGGAAGCTCTTGCGCGAGCAGACGCTGGCGCGGAAGATCTACCCGGTTCTCTGCGGCTCGGGCCGGGAGCACATCGGCATCCAACCGCTGCTCGACGCGGTGACACTCTATCTGCCGAGCCCGTTGGATCGCCCGCCGGTCGTCGGCATCAACCCGAAGAACGACAAGGAAGAGCGCCGAAAGCCCGACCTGAAGGAACCCTTCTGCGGGCTGGTCTTCAAAGCCGCGTGGCACCCGAGCGGGCACCGATTCTTCATCCGCGTGTACTCCGGCGTCCTGCGACCGAACGCGCGGGCGTTCAACACCGGGCGGGATGTGAAAGAGAACATCGCCAAGTTGTTCCACGTCCACGCCGACCCGAACCGGGGTTTGGAAGAAGTCGACAGCGCCCCGACCGGGGACATCGTCGCGGTCGTCGGCTTGAAGGAATCCAAAACGGGCGACACCCTCTGCGATACGCAGCACCCGATTCTACTGGAGCCGATCAGCTTCGCGGAAGCCGTCGTGAGCCAGTCGATCGAACCGGAAAGCGGCAAGGACAAAGACAAGCTCGCCAACGCCTTGGAGATGCTCCAGCTCGAAGACCCGACCTTCATCGTGCAGGACAGCAAAGAGACCGGGCAAATCCTGATGAGCGGCATGGGCACGCTCCACCTCGAAGTGAAACGGCATCGGCTGGAACGGGACTTCAAACTCGAAGTCCGCGTCGGCAAACCGCGGGTGAG
>JANOSQ010000261.1:0-1513 GCA_031415915.1 Fimbriiglobus sp.
CGTGCAACTCATGCGCGCGGCGGCTTCGCGAACCTTCTGCACGGCGGGCAGTAGAAGCCCGATGAGAATTGCGATGATGGCGATCACGACTAGCAACTCGATCAGCGTGAAACCACGCCGTTGGTTGCGAAAAACAGTTAGCATGACTCGACTCCAAGAGAAATGGGGAGTACCGGAAGTTCATGACCGCCGGACGAACTGCCAAGAAAAACGCGAGAAGACGTTGATGACTCCCACATAGTTAGCTACTACGAAGCACAGGTCAAGCCCAAATCGATCTTTTTTTGCGAGTAGTTTTGATATGTGACGAAAAACTTGTTTTCCTTGATCGTCTGCAGGCTCATCGGCAAGAAGGCGTGAGGTGTTTTTAGTCAGTTGCTCTTGCGAGTGGTATCCTTCCCGGTATCGTCGATTACTTCATCGCCGTCGCCAAACGAGCTACACTGACTCGCTACTGTCCGAGAATTCTCTGCGGGCCGGTCACACCCACTCGGGATTTCGACTCCAATGCCATTAACTCCACGGCACGGCTACCGCTGGCTACCGTTGATTGGACTCTTGGTGATCCTCGGCGGGGCCGGGGCGTTTTTCGTGTGCCTTTATCGGGTCGAGATGGATCGGTTCTCCCAATCTTCGGAGGAGAACGAGCCGGTGGTGGAAGCCCCCGAGGCCGAAGTACACCGACTGTGTGCCGCCTGCCACGCTTACCCGCCCCCGGACGCTCTCCCCCGCTCGGCTTGGTCCAAGGAAGTGCACCAAGGTTACCGGTTCGCCTACGAGGCCGGCCTCACTCGCACCGGCGTGCCGGACCCCAAAGGGGTTCTGAAGTACTACGAATCGCGCGCCCCCGAGTCGCTCACGCTCGATCCAGTCCCGGAATTGGCGACGCCCTTGCCCGTCCGCTTCGACCGCAAAACCCTGCCGTTACCGGGCGGCGAGCAGCGCGCGGTGGTGACTTGTATTAAGCTGGTTGCCCTGACGCGCGACTCGCCGGGCGAACTGTTGGCCTGCGACGCCCGCACCAACCAAATCCTGCTTGCCGACCCGACCCAGCCGACACCGGTCTGGAAGGTCCTGGCGACTGCCTCGCACCCGGCCCGCGTCGAGGTGGTCGATCTCGATGGCGACGGTATCCGGGATATCTTGGTGGCCAACCTCGGCGAATTCTATCCCTCCGATGCTCAGAATGGGAGCGCCGTCTGGTTGCGGGGACGCCAGGACGGTTCGTTCACCCCGATCACCCTGCTCGAGGGTGTCGGCCGGGTGGCGGACGTGAAGGTGGCCGACTTCAACGGCGATGGCAAGCTCGACGTGGCGGTCGCCGTCTTCGGCTGGCGGACGACCGGAGAATTGCTGCTGTTGGAAAACCGCACCACCGATTGGAACAAACCCAATTTCGAGACGCGCGTACTGGACAAGAGGCACGGTGCGACCGAGTTGGCGATCGGCGACCTGAACGGCGACGGGCGACCCGACATCGTCTGCCTGTTCTCCCAGGAGCACGAGACCGTCG
>JANOSQ010000262.1:0-9695 GCA_031415915.1 Fimbriiglobus sp.
GCCGGTGAAGACGAGTTTGTCGTTGAACTTCAGCACGGCGTCGAAGAGCCGGCGCATCCGGCGGACGTGCGTGCTGGCCTTCTCGACGACATCGGCCCCGGACACGGCTTCGACCGTGGCCCCGCTGCCGTGCCGAACCCCGACGCAGAGCCGGTCGCATTCGATGAGCCGGCGACCTTCGTTGGCGACGTGGTAAGCGCATTCCGTCGGATTCAGCGTGCCGTGGATCAGCCGGGCGAAGGCTTCGACCTGCGAGAAGACCTTCTCGGTACCCGCGTTCTGCCGGCTGCCCGTGAACGAGTGGTACTGCGACGCGTACCCCGCCATCTGGTGCGTGTACTGGAGGTAGGTCTGGTAGAGCTTGGGTTCGTGGTTGGAATCTTGGAAGACTTCGAGCAAGCCGAGCGATTGCTTGTCGGTCCCCACGATGGGGGCGAAGAGGGCGTAGTAGTCGGTGAGGTTGGCCGCCGGGGCCGCACCCGCCTCGGCGGGGGCGGCGCCGGTCAATCGCGCTTGCGGTTCGAGCAAGATCGGCCGGGCGGGGGATACTTGGAACACTTGGCGCAGCACTTCGTTGTGGCACTGCCGGCCGCCGCGTTTGTCGTCGAGGCCGACCTTTTCGAGGTTCACTTGGCAGGCGACTTGGAGGAACCCTTGGGGGGTGCGCAGCCAGACGGCGCCGGCCGGGGCGTTGATGCCGCCGAGCGCGCGGGTGAGGAATTGCTCGTAGAAATCGGTGGGGGCCAAGGTGGACCCGGCGAGCCGGGAAGCCTCGGTGAAGGCGTCGTCGATTTGCCGGTTGAACCGCGTGCGGTCGGAGTCGCCGGGGGGAATCGGGGGCACAGAGGAACCTCGACCGGGAGAAAACGGAACCGTCCGCAAACCTGGCACAATCGCCACAATGATACATCATACCCCGCGTCGGGGGCAATACGGGTGTGCGAGCGCCCGATTCATTCTGGAGAGGGGATTGGCGGGACTGGAGTGAAAGCGACGGGATCCGGGGAAATATCGTCGGCGACGGGCGATCAATGCGGACAGCTTGCTCAGTCTTCCATCCGATTCAAAGCCGCCCGGCCCACACCAAGCCCAAGATCGCCCCACCGAGCAGCAACCGGTACACGATGAACACGCCCATGCTGTAGCGCTTCAAAAACCCGAGCAGGAACGCGATCGACAGATACCCGACCACGGCGGAGACGAGCGTCGCCACGATCAACGGCACCACCTGATCGCCGGATGCGAAGAGTTCCTTCCGTTCGTCGTAAAGTTCTTTCAGCCCCGCGCCCAGCACTGCGGGCAGGGACAGCAAGAAACTGAACCGCGCCGCGGTCGGCCGGCTCAGCCCCGCGAACAGCCCCGCCGTAATGGTCGTCCCGGATCGGCTCGCCCCCGGCATCAGCGCCAAGCACTGCCAAAGCCCGACCCAGAGAGCTTCGCGGATCGTAATGTCGCGCAGTTCGAGGTCGGTCTTCTCCAAGTCCACCTTGCGGATCGTCGTCCAGACCTCGGCCGCGAGCATGAGCAAGGCGAACAGAATCGCAACCGCCCCCATCGTCGGGATATCGTAGAAGTGATCCTTGATCCACTTTTTCAGAACGAAGCCGACCGCGATGACCGGGATCGTGCCGAGGACGATGAGCCACGCCAGCTTGCTATCGGGGGACGAACCGGGCCTCAGCCGGGGGACATCGCGCAAGACGGCCCACGTCAAGCGGGCGATATCCTTGATGAAATAGAGCAGCACCGCGATGAGCGTCCCGAGTTGAATCACCGTCGTGAAGGCGTCCTTCGGGTTCTCGTGGCCCAGCCATTTGCGGGCGACCACCAAGTGCGCCGTGCTGCTGATCGGCAGGAACTCCGTGAGGCCTTGGATGACCCCGAGCAGGATCGCTTCTTCCAAGGGCATGGGTGGCGGCATCGGCATTCTCTAAGATTTCCCGGTGAGCCGCCCGTCCGCCGGATCGACCCATGACCCCGCGCTCCGTTCTTGTTGTAGCACTCGCCGTCGCCGCCGTCGGTTTCGGCGCGTCCCCGGCCCGCGCCCACGCCATGCGGATGACCGTCATGCTCTCCGATTCGCAGATCACCGTCGCGACGCACTACGACGGCGAGACCCACGACGGCGGCGATGTCACCGTGACGATTGCGAATGCGAATCGCGAGGTGATTGCGACCGGCAAGATCGGCGCGGATGGGACTTGGACGACCCCCAAGCCGGCGGTCGGGCATTACACCGTGGTCGCCCAAGATGATTTCGGCCACCGCGCCGAGCGGGCCATCGAAATCGCAGCCGCTGCGGAACCGAAGCAGTGGAACGCGAACGAAGCGCCGGTCTCCTCCGGCCTCGGCATCGCCCTCGGCATCGGCGCCATCGGCCTCGCCACGTTCGGCGGATACTGGTGGCTGTCCAAAAAGAAAGTCGATCCCCGTGGCCCGTAAATTCAACCGCAAGCGGCGACCGCCCAAGTTGCCGCGCAGCACCCCCGACGGCGAGCACCGCTCCGTATTGCACGCCGAGGTGCTGAGGGTTCTCGATCCGCAGCCGGGGAAGATCCTCGTCGATGCGACCCTCGGCTTCGCCGGGCACGCCTTCGCGCTGCTCGAACGCCTCGGGCCGACGGGGCAGCTCATCGCCACCGATCTCGATACCGGGTCGATCCCACAAGCGACCGAGAAACTCGAAACGCTCCGCTTCCCATTCCAAGTGTTCCACAGTAACTTCGCGGGGTTGCCCGGCGTCCTCGCCCAGGCGGGGGTGGCCCGAGTCGATGGGCTGCTCGCCGACCTCGGGATGTCGAGCATGCAAGTGGACGACCCGGCCCGCGGCTTCAGCTTCATGCGCGACGGCCCGCTCGACATGCGCATGGATCGCAGCCGGGGTCGCACCGCGGCGGAACTCGTGAACGAACTGAGCTACGAGGAACTCGCCGCGGCCTTCACCGAATTCGGAGACGAACCGAACGCCGAGACCATCGCCGCCGCCATCGTGCTCGAACGGAGTGCGCAACCGCTCGAAACCACGAAGCAACTGCGGGCGCTCATCGACGCGGCGGCGCCCGTGCAATTGCTGTTGGGGCCGGGTTACCCGCCGGTCCACAAGCAGAAGTTACTCCCGACCACACGGGTGTTCCAAGCCCTGCGGATTCTGGTGAACCGCGAGTTGGCGAACCTCGCGCAGTTGCTGCGCGTATTGCCGAGTATCCTGAAGCCGGGCGGCACCGCCGCGATCATCAGTTTCCACAGCGGCGAGGACCGGCTGGTGAAGACGACCTTCCGCGACGCCCAACGGATGGGGATCTACGCCGCGGCCTCCGGCGATCCGATTCGCCCGAGCGAAGAAGAGAAGTTGGCGAACCCGCGCTCGCGCTCGGCCAAACTGCGCTGGGCCACGATGCCCGGTTGATTCATTCTTGTTAGCCCGACGCGCCAGCGAGGGAGTCAAGACCCTCGCTGGCGCGTCGGGCTAACGATCCTGGAGCGAACCATGCCCGAAGCCGCCGAAATCGAACTCCCCCACGACGAGACCGACCCGTTCGTGAAACGGATCGCGCTCTGCGTGGCCATCTTCGCCGTGATCCTCGCCATTGCGGGGGCCGGCGGCAAGAACGCCGGCAAGGACCTGATCAGCGAACAAATCGAAGCGTCGAACCAGTGGTCGCGGTATCAGGCCAAGGCGGTCCGCGAGGCGATCTACATCAACGACTTGGAGAAGTACGAACTGGAGAAGGAAAAAGGCGGGCTCACCCCCGAGGCGGAGAAGAAGGTCGATAAGTCGATCGAACGCGTGAAGGCGAAACTGGCGGACTACAAGAAGGACAAGGACGAAATCATGGCCGAAGCCAAGGCCCACGAAGCGGCCCGCGACACGGCGCACAAGAAAGACGGCTACTTCGACTACGCCGAACTGCTCCTCCAGATCGCCATCGTGCTCGCCTCCGTCGCCATGCTCTCGAAGGCTCGCTGGGCGTTTTACACCAGCGTCGCCTTGGTCGCCGTGGGCCTGTTCTTCACCGTCAACGGGTACACGCTCTTCTTGCACATCGGATTCATGGAGTGACGCGTATGCGAAGGAACGTCCCGCTCAGTCTCGGGCCGCTTTCCAGATTCACTTCCGCGGGTCGCCCGTCATGGTGCCGCCGGTCTTCGGCAGCATCTTCGTCGAATCGATGGAGCGCGGCTGGGCGTAGGGATTCGACGGTAACCCCGGATTCGGGATGTAGCCGCCCGGCTGGGGCAGTTCATCCGAGCGCGGATTGGTCGGGTAGGGCTGGCCCGAAGGATAGACGATCAGCCCGGGGTAGCTCAGCGTCTCCCCGCCGAAGCCGACGCCGTTCCGCGACACGGGCGAACCGTTGGGGCAGCAATCCTTGTCGCCGTCGCGGCGGGACGAACTGTTGTCCCCGTCGAGGCGGTCGTGGAGCCGGGGGAACAGTTTCCGCCGTTCGCCGCATTGGTTGCAGCCGACCGCCGTGAGGCCGAGGAGCAGAAGGAAGCATCGCAGGGAACGCGGCATGGGTGAACTCCGCAGGGTGTCGCCGTCTTGATTGAATTGTGCATTTTACAATGCGGAAAATGAAGTCGAACCCGTCGGGAAATGCCCAATTCACCCGGTCGATGCCGGGCGTGCATCGGGCAATCGCCCCGCTTTGCCCGAACCGGACAATCGCTAGAATGCGGAGAGTTCCCCGAGTCCGATCGTCATTCCGGCGTCTACCCACCCACCCTACCGCGAAATGAAGTCCGGCAAGCGGAACGACCTATGAACCGCAAGGAGTTACGTCCGATTGTCCATAGCTTGGAATGATCGGTGCGACCTAAACTGTGAACCAATTCCCATCCACACGGCCTCCCCGTCAACTCGACGGAGCCAATGTGATTCTGTGGGCAGCGAGTAGCCGAGGGCTGTTCCACACCATCCCTCACAAAACTACCCCCGATCAAGCAGGTGTGATTTCCGTCGTCGCTATGGCAATTTGCCAGTATGCCGATGAAGATCGTTACTACTTATTCAAGTGCGACAAAGACTGGATGGTGGTTTTCGATTGGGACGCAGAGTCCGTGGAAGCAGCGAAAATGATCGCAGCGAGCCATGTCCCCGATGAAGCGATCACTTGGCAACCACAGAGTTGAGGTTTAACCATGCTCCAAGGCATCATACCACCGCTCGTGACGCCGATGCTCGCGGATGAATCGGTCGATCTCCCCGGGTTGCAAACGCACATCGACTTCCTGCTTGGCCACGGGGTCCACGGCATCTTCGTCCTCGGCACCACCGGCGAGTTCTACGCCCTCGACGAAGGCGAGAAGCAAGCCGTGACCGCGGCGGCGGTGGAGCATTGTCGGGGGCGCAGTCCGGTCTATGCGGGCACCGGGGCGGAGTCGCTTCGGGAGGTGCTGCGGTTGACGAAGATGGCCGAGCGCGAAGGGGTGCAGGGCGTCTCGGTCATCACGCCGTATTTCATCAAGCCGACGCAGGCCGAGTTGTACGACCACTTCCGGCGCGTCGCCGAGAGCACGAGTGTAGATGTGGTCCTCTACAACAACCCCGCGACCTGCGGCGGGGTGAGCATCGAGCCGGATACCGTCGCCCGCCTCGCGGAGATCCCGAACATCGTCGGCATCAAGGATTCGTCCGGGGATTTGCAGAACACGCTCGAACTGATCCAGCGGACGCCGACTTCGTTTAGCGTGCTGATGGGCCGGGATACCTTGCTGCTCGCGGCGCTGATGTTCGGGGCGAAGGGGGCGATCCCCGCGACCTGCAACATCGCCCCGGAATTCTGCGTCGGCATCTACGAAGCCCATCGGCGCGGCGATGAAGCAGCGGCACGGGAGTTCCAATCGCGGCTGTCGCCGGTGCGGATGGCGCTGACGCTGGCCACCGGCAATGGGGCCGTGAAAGAGGCGATGACCCTGTTGGGTCGACCGGCCGGCCCGAACCGCCGGCCGATCTCGCCGTTGCCGACGGACAAGGTCGAGAAGTTGAAAGGGGTGTTGAAAGGCGCCGGGTTGCTGGGCTGATTCACGCGGCCCGGGCACTCGACCGACTCGCGGGCCGGTAGTGGGGGCAACGTTCGCGGAGCCAAGCGTCGACGCTGTCCCGTTCCATCGATTCGAGTCGTTTCAGCCCGGCCTTGACGGTGGATAATCGCGGCTCCAAGGGCGTCGTCAGAACCGGATCGCCGAGGAGCAGGACTCGTTCACCACCCATTCGGGGCACGGCGCCGAGCGATTCCCGCCCCCAGTACCATTGCGACGCACCGGCGAACCCGACGGGCAGCGTTCCATCCGAACGCAGCGCTTCGGGGCGATAGTATTGAAATCGGCGACCCGCCCAGAGGCCGCGCGCCGCGAGCAGCGACTGAAGTTGTTCGAGATCGGCGACGCCTTCCAGAACCACGCGGACACCCGTGCGCTCAACCGGATGGATCACGAGCCACACCTCTTCCTCGGGCAACGCCAAGATGCCGGCGAGAGCCGCCGCTTGCGGGACGCGTTGCGCCGCCGCGCGCAGGCCGGGCACGGCGCGGGCCATCCGGCGGACATCGATCGATTCGCCCAACAGCGCCACCGCGTCGTCGAGTCGGTCGGGCAACTGCTCCCACGCCTCGGCGAGTCGCGGGAACGCGCCGGCCAGCAAACTGACGAACGGTTCCGGAAACGCCGCGGGAACGGCCTGTTTGTCGCCCCACTCGGCTCGGGCCGCGGGATCGGCGAAGAAGAGTTTCGGCACGCCCCAGTTGCGCGCATGGCGGGTGGCCCGCTCCCGCATCGCTTCGCATTCGCCCAGCAATCGGGAGACTCGCTGCAGTGTCTCGGTCAATCGGACGAAGAGCGGACGGGCGACGAAGGCCAAGTCGGCGGAGCCGCGCCCGATCGTCGGCGGCAATAGCAGAAGTTCGGCAGTCACGGTGCGCCCTCCTTGGCGATGCCGCGATTAACGCAAGTCCGAGCGTCGGACGCAAGCCGAACCGCCTTCCGGGTGTGCCTTTAGATTTTGGCAACCCCTCCGATGTCTTCTGGAACCACAAGCGTCAGCGCGTGGGTGAGGCGAGGAAACCACCTTCCGTCCCATACCCACGCGCTGACGCTTGTGGTTCCAGAAGACTGCCACTGCCAAATTCGATAGGCACACCCCGCCTTCCGCCAAATCGCGTGATTTCTGCGGTTGCGCCGAACCCAACTCGTAGAGTAACACAATTGCTTCCGATTCGTTCGAGTGCACCCATGCCGCAAGTGACGTTCTTGACGCCGGCCGACCTCCGCGACACCGTGCGGGCCATGGCGGTCATTTCGCTGCTGCACGACAAGAACCGCGATGTCCGCTTTTGGCACGATCCGTCGATCCCCGCCGATGTCGGCACGTGGAAAGACGTGCTCGGCAACGAATGCCGGTTCGTGTTCCACAAAGCCGGTTCGGTCATCGTCGGGTTCGATCCCAAATCGGCGTTGAACCCGTTCACGCGCGCCGAAACGCCCGATCAAATCGTCGCCTACCCCGGCGTGTACGATGCGCTCCCGGGCGCCCTCTCGGCCGTGCTCCAAGCGCAGCCCTTCGACGACGAATCCGAGTACCACACGGCGACGTTCTGCATCTGGAACACCGGCAAAACCAAGACGTGGACCAAAGGTTCGGTCAGCGCCCCCACCGGGTCGGGCAAAGACGCCGATGGCCAAGAGCATCTTCTCGGCCGCATCCGCGGGTACTATGCCGACTTCGCGACCGAATGCCTGAACATGGACAAAGTCGAACTCGACGAAGACGCGGTGACGGAACTGCTCTCGGGCGATGAGATCAGCGCCGAGTGCCTCAAAAAGCTGAAGCCGAAGCTCGACGTGGACGACGTCCGCGAAGACTTGGTCATGATGGGCTTCGTCATCGGGGATTGAGGCCGTCACTTCGGCAGCGGCACTTGCTCCTTGCCCATCAAGTACGCCACGAGGTCGCGCACTTCCTCGGGTTTCAGCGCGTCGAACATCCCTTCGGGCATCACCGAGTTCTGCGTCGGCTTGCGTGTCTCGATGTCCTTCACCGGCAGCACGAGTTCCTCGTTGACGGTCCGCACCGTCACGGCTTGCGGACTTTCTTTCTTGACGATGCCCGTGACGACGCGGCCATCGAGCAGTTGGAACTCGTGCATCTTGTACTCGTTGGCGACGACCGCACTCGGGTCGACGATGTTGTCCAAGATGTAATCGAGGTTGCCCCGCTGAGCGCCGGTGAGTTCCGGGCCGACGGCTTGGCCTTCGCCGTACATCTTGTGGCAGGTCGCGCAATTGCGGACGAAGATCGCCCGGCCGTTCGCGGCGCTGCCGGCCTTCACCGCGTCGGGCGTCAGCAAATCCTTGTATTTCTTGATCTGCACGGTGCGGGTGGCGCTGGCCGGCTTCACCTCGCCCCAGACGAGGGCGAGCTTCTTCAGGACGGCGGGGTCCTTCAGCGCCGTGATCTGCCGGGCGGTGAAAGCGGTGATGTCGGCCTTCGGAATTTGCCCCTTGTCCACGGCAGTCAGCAAAGTCTTGGCAGAAGCGGCCCGCGCGGCGAGCGTTTGGATTGCATCGGCTTTTTCTTCGGCTGTGAGCCTGCCATACACGAATAGGATCGCAGCCGCGGATGACTCGTCCGGGTAGGCGGCCAGTGCTCGGATAGCAGCGCCGCGCACAGCTTTATCTTTCACCGCCTCCTGTAGCTTCTCCGTCAGGCCTTCGATCTTGGCCCCCGCGAGCAAACGGATCGCGTTGTTGCGTGCGTCGGCCGTGGCGCCCTTTTGCAAGATGCGTTCCTTCATCTCGCCGATCTTGTCGGCGTCGCCGAACTTCACGCTGAGTTCATCGGCGAGGGCGATCACCTCGGCGGTGCAACCGAAGGAGAGGGGCAGTTCGCTCCACTTCGGAGGTGCTTTGGCTTTGGGTCGATCGGCGTATGCCTCACGCATGCCGAGGAGGATATCGCGCTTCACGTCGTTCTTTCCGGTTTCGATGGCCCGGGAGAGCAACAGCATCGCGGTCGCTTCGTCCTTGTGTGTCAGGCTGAGGTAGCGCCGGATCATGTTCTGCCGCACGAGAGGAATCTTCACGTTCTCCAAGCCGTCGATGGCTAGCTGGGGCCGTTCGGCGACGAGCGGTTCGATGGCGAACCAGATCATCCACGCGAGGTTGGCATCCTCGGTCGGCATGGCGACGAGCGTCGAGTAGAGGTCGAATTTGGCTTCGAGCGGGAGGCGTTGGAAGATGGAAGCGAGACCCAGACGCTGACCGACCAGATCCAAGAGCTTCAGGGACTTCGCATAGCGTTCGATCGCTTCGGGGATGCCGGCCTCGCAGCCAAACTTCATGAGCCACCATCCGTATTGGTCGCCCTTGGCCACGTCTTTGTAACGCTCCTTGGTGATGGCGCCTACCGCTGCGAGTGCCCAAATGCGGCGCTCGTAGTTCCGGGAAATGTAATCGCCCTGTTCCCAGTTGTAGCCGAGGATTTCCTTCGCCACGTCCTCACCGCGTGCGGCGCGCTCTTGGAGGAGGCGGCGCGCTTGACGACCGAGCCATTCGTTCTGTGAAATGAGTGCCACGACAAGCTCCTTCGTCGTCAGCTTCGCGACATCCCCCTTCCACGCTTTGCATTCGCCGTACACCGTCCGGTAGATGCGTCCGTTGGTGGTATCCGCGACGTCGTAATTGTGGCATTCGCCGGT
>JANOSQ010000263.1:0-3743 GCA_031415915.1 Fimbriiglobus sp.
GGCGGAACAGGGTCTGAGCCATCTCGGGATGTCGCTTCGGGCCGAGAGTGTGCGGGGATTAGCGCCCGCCGATCTCGTCAAGCGGATGCAGTTCCTGGGACTATCCGACACGATGGCGAAGGAACTCGGCGGGCGTACCGAGTCGAGCAACTTGCTCCCGTTGATAGCCCCATTCGATGGGGAGGTCGTCGTGCATTCGGCCGTGAAGGATCAAGTCGCGGATCCCGGTCGACCGCTTTTCACGGTGGCCGACGCGGGCCGGATGTGGCTCACGCTCCACGTCCGCCACGACGATGTTGGACGTGTCCGAATCGGGCAACCGGTCCGCTTTCGCCACCCGGGGCACACCGGTTCGATCGCTTGGGACACCGGAACCGTCGTTTGGATCAGCCCCGCCGCCGACGAAAAGACCCGCACCGTGCCCGTGCGAGTCGATTTGCCGAACCCGTCCGATCGGCACCACGCGAACACCTTCGGCACGGCCGAAGTGATTCTGCGCGACGAACCGGAAGCGGTAATCGTCCCGGCTGAAGCGGTCCATTGGGAAGGCTGCTGCCACATCGTCTTTGTCCGGGATAAGGCGTACGCGGAACCGGGCGCTCCGAAGGTCGTCCACGTCCGCAAAGTCCGACTCGGGGCCACGGATCAGCCGGGTTCACTCGGCCCGGTGACGGAGATCGCCGTGGGGCTACTGCCGGGCGAATGGGTCGCGGTCACCAATAGCGGTGTGTTCCGCTCGGAGTTGCTGAAAAACGACCTCGGCGAGGGGTGAACGGACTGCAAAAACTAACGGCCCGGTCGGGCCGTTCCGCTCAACAGTTCCGATTGCCTTGTAGGGGAAACGACTTGCTGAATTGGATCATCGATGTCTCGCTGAAGGGCCGCTTCTTAGTGCTGCTCGCCGCCGCGGTGTTTGCCGCGCTGGGGGCGTTCGCGCTCTCCAATTTGGATGTCGATGCTTTTCCCGACACAACGCCGGTGCAAGTGCAGGTCAACACCACTGCGCCGTCGCTCGGGCCGGAAGAGGCCGAGACGCAGATCACCTTCCCGGTCGAACAAGCCCTCGGCGGGCTCCCCCGCGTGAAGGGGCTGCGGTCGGTGTCCAAGTTCGGGCTCTCGCAAGTGGTCGTCACATTCGAGGATGGCACCGACATCCACCTCGCCCGTCAACTCGTAACCGAGCGGCTCAACGCGGTCGAACTCCCGGTCGGTATCCAACGGCCACGGCTCGGGCCGATCTCGACCGGCCTCGGCGAAGTGTTCCACTACACGGTGACCCTCAAAAACTGGAACTACGAAAAAGCGTCGGAAGCAGAACGTTTGGAGAAGTTGACGTACCTGCGGACGATCCACGATTGGTCGATCCGGCCGGCCTTGCGCACGGTGCCCGGGGTCGCGGAAGTGAACTCGTGGGGCGGCTACGAGAAGCAGTACCAAGTCCGTCCCGATCCGGACCGCTTGCTGAAGCACGGGCTGACGTTCGCCGATGTGGTGGAAGCCTTGGAGCGGAACAACCAGAACGTCGGCGGCGGCGGGGTGACTCGCGGCAACCAGTTTTACTTGGTCCACGGGCTCGCCCGGACGGTCGATCTCGCGCAGATCCGCGGCGTCGTGGTGACCGCTAAGGACGGCGTCCCGATCACCGTCGGCCAGGTGGCCGACGTGGAACTCGGCAGCGAGATCCGCCGTGGATCGGTCACGGCGAACGGCCGGGGCGAAGCGGTACTCGGCCTTTGTTTCTTGACGATGGGAGAAAATAGCAAGACGGTCTCCACGGCGCTGCAAGCGAAACTCGATGGCATCCGCCCGTCTCTGCCCGAAGACGTCGAAGTCCAGGTGGTCTACGACCGCACCGACTTGGTCACCGTCGTGATTCAAACCGTGCGCCGCAATCTTTTCGAGGCGGGGTTGCTCGTCATCGCGGTTCTATTCCTGTTCCTCGGGAACCTGCGGGCCGCGTTCATCGTGGCACTCGCGATCCCGCTTTCGATGCTCTTCGCCTTCACCGGCATGTGGTCGTTCGGGATCGCGGCCAGCCTCCTCTCGCTCGGGGCGCTCGACTTCGGCATGGTCGTGGATAGTTCGGTCGTTATGGTCGAGAACTGCGTGCGGCATATTTCCCACCGCGACGGCGAGGGGAAGACCCACCGCGAAGTGATCCGCAACGCGGCGGTCGAAGTGCGCAAGCCGACCCTCTTCGGCGAACTGATCATCGCGATCGTCTATTTGCCGATCCTCACGCTCGAAGGGGTCGAAGGCAAGCTCTTCCGCCCGATGGCGCTGACCGTGATCTTCGCGCTGCTCGGGTCGGTGATCCTGTCGATGACTCTGATGCCGGTGCTCGCGAGCTACCTCCTGCCGCGCCGAATCGCACACGGCGAACCGCTGCTCATGCGGCTGATTCTCGCACTCTACCGACCCATTCTGCGGCTCAGCATTGCGCACCCGATCCCCGTGTTCGCGCTCGCCGCCGGTGTCCTCGTCGTCGTCTTCGGGATGATCGCCCCGCACCTCGGTTCGGAGTTCGTCCCGAAGCTATCCGAAGGTTCGATCGCGATGAACGTCGTCCGGTTGTCGGGCACCGATCTCGCCGAGTCGAACCGGATGAACACGGCGATGGAGCGGATCGCCTTGGAGAAATTCCCGGACGAGGTGAAGCACGCCTGGTGCCGGGTCGGAACGGCCGAAGTGGCGACCGATCCGATGGGCACCGAAATCTCCGATGTGTTCATCACTTTGCACCCGCGGAAGAACTGGAAGCGGGCGAAGACCCAAGACGAATTGGTCGAACTCTTGGAAAAAGAGTTCCGGACCCTGCCGGGCCAGAAAGCGGAGTTCTCCCAGCCGATCGAGATGCGCATGAACGAGATGACATCCGGCGTCCGGGCCGACCTCGGTGTGAAACTCTACGGGGATGACTTCGTCGTGTTGAACGCCAAAGCGGCCGAAATCGAACGCGTGCTGAGTTCGCTCCCTGGCTCGGCCGATGTGCGCGTCGAACAAGTGACGGGACAGCCCGTCCTCCAGATCCGGGTGCGCCAAGAGGAGATCGCACGCTACGGCGTCTCGGCGAAGGTCATCACCGATGTCATCCGATCCGTCGGCACGCTCCCGGTGGCCGAAGTCGTCGAAGGGCAACTCCGCTTCCCCCTTGTCGTCAGACTGCCGGAGCAGTGGCGCGGGACACCCGAAGGAATCGGATCGATCCTGATCGCGACGCCGGCCGGGGAGCGCATCCCGCTCGCGCGGCTGGCGGACATCCGCTTGGTGTCAGGGCCGAATACCATCACGCGCGAATGGGGACAGCGGCGCATCACGATCACGTGCAATATCCGCGGCCGCGATATGGGCTCGTTCGTCGCGGAGGCGAAACAGAAGATGACCGAGAAGGTCGAACTCCCCAAGGGCCGCTACCGCCTGGAATGGGGCGGGCAGTTCGAGAACTACGAGCGGGCGCGGGATCGCCTCGCGATCGTCGTACCGGTCGCGGTCGTGCTGATCCTGCTGCTGCTCTACTTCACGTACCACAACGTGGTGGATGCCCTCCGCGTATTCACAGGCGTCCCGTTCGGTTGGGTCGGGGGCATCGTCGCGCTCTGGCTACGCGATATGCCGCTGTCCATCTCGGCCATCATCGGGTTCATCGCGCTCTCGGGCGTCGCCGTGCTCGACGATATGATTCTCGTGAGCTACGTCCGCCAACTCCGGCAAAAGGGCGTTCCGGTGCACGACGCGATCCGGGG
>JANOSQ010000264.1:0-8843 GCA_031415915.1 Fimbriiglobus sp.
GCGCCGAAGTCTTCGCTCGGCTTCAACGGCATATGGCAACTCGCGCAGTTGTCCTTGGCTTTCTCGGGGAAGTAAAAGCTCCGGCTACCATTGCCCATGCCGGAGAGCACGAACGAATCGTAGTGGTTCTGCCCGCGGAGGAAGTCCTTGTAGTGGTTGAGTTCCACCGGCAGCGCGACTTTGTGGCAGGTCGAGCAGAATTCGGCCGTCTTGTGTACCGGCTTGAGCATCGTCTTCTTGTGGAACTCCGGCTTGGCCTTCACCATCTGCCCGTTGATCCACTGGAGGATCGGGCTTTCGCTGTAGGTGAACGGGTACTGCTGCTGCTCCTCGATGGTGAACGCGGCGTTCCCCTGCGGGCCGTGGACCTCGGTGATGCTGTGGCAGACGATACAAGTGATGCCGGCGTGGCCGGTCTCGTGCTTCTCGAAATCGAAGTTCGGGTCGTCGAACTGCCCGCTGAAGAACGGCACGGGGTCGTGGCAGCCGGCGCACCAGCGTGACGACTTGACGTTGCCGTCGCGCTTCATCCCCATCTCGCGGGTTTCTTTCACGCTGAACAAGTACGCCGGGTTGTTGAACGAGCTGAACTTGTGGGCGCTGTGCAGGTGGTCGTTGGCGATATCGGCGTGGCACTTGGTGCAGTAGGCGTCGTTCATCATGACCTTGGCGTCGATAAATTTGCCGTCGGCGGTGCGGGCTTGCGACGGCTCGAAGTATTGCAAACCCTCCAACGATTGCTGACGACCCGCTTCGCGCGGGTCGTAGTTGTGGAACCACGCCATCGCGCCCATGGTGACGACGACGATCCCGCCCCACGCTTTGCCGTAGCCCCACTTGATCGGCGGCCCGGCGCGTCGGTGGCCGATGTACGCCGAGATGCAGACCACCGGAATGAGGATGTGCAGCCAGTAAACGACCAACCGCGCCGTCGTGCCCGTGGGCAGTTGGGGCAGGCCTTCGAACTGAAAGAGCGCCCCGCCGGTGAGGATGACGAGGATGCCGAGGGCGAAGACGGTGAGTCCGAGCCGCACGGCTTTGCGATTGCGCCGGTTTCGCGAGGTGAAGTAATGGGCCGCGCCGAAGATCAGGAACGGCAGCGTGCCGAGCAGCCCGACGGCCCCGTGGGCGAGGAACATCCAGAACGTGAACGGCGTGGTGTAGGTGCTGCCGGGGCTGAGGTAGTTCATCAGGCTGACGCCCGATAAGTAGACCCCGGTGGCGCCGAGCACCGCGAACCCGGCGAAGGTCGCCCAGAGCAGCGGCCGCAGCCACGGCCGGATCGCGGAGACGTACGGCGGGGGGACGGGGCGGGTCCGCTTCACGGGCATCGGCGGCGTGGGATCGATCGACATAATGAACCTCGAATTCTACAAGGCGTTACTTTGCGGCCTGTTCCAATCGGTGCTCCCGGTCGATCTCTAGACCGGTCCAACTTTGGGTTCCACCCCGGCTTCCGGGCCAGCGGACGGTGACGCGTTCGACCGCCGTGCGTTCCCCCAAACCGACCGTCACCACCAATTCGCTCTGGCTGAGGTAGCCGCGGGCGCCGCTGACGAAGAATCGGCGGAGTTCCGATCCGACCGCGACTTCGACCGTCGCCCCGATGGCATCGCGGTTCGAGCGGGTGCCGTCGCCGACGAGCTTCAACCGGATCCAGTGGTGCCCGTGCTTGCTCTCGTTGCGGAAGAGCTTGGCCTCTCCCCCGTTGGTCGCCACGGCCACATCCGGCGACCCGTCGCCGTTGTAGTCCAGATACGCCGATCCGCGGCTGACGAGCGGCTTCAACAAATCCCCCGCATCGATCGCATTCAGGAAGCGCGGTTCCGCTGCGGTGCCGACATTGCGGTAGAGTTGCGCCGGTTCCGCCTGCGTTTGCTGCGGTCGCGCCAGCGCGATGTCCGGTTCCAGATGGCCGTTGACCGTCAGCAGGTCGATGCGACCATCGAGGTCACCGTCGAAGAAGAACGCGCCGAACTTCATCGGCCCCCGGCTCGCCCCGGCCAAGCCCCAAGCCGCGGCGTTGTCTTGGAAGAGCAACGGCGCCGATTTCCGCACCGCGAGCAAGGTGTTCGGCTCGTTGCTGAAGTTCGCGATGACCAAGCTGGCTCTGCCCGGTTCCAACTCGGCGGCATCGATGCCCATGCCGCCGCGCGGCCGGCCTTCGGCGTAGGCGAGGTTCGAGGTCAGGCCGATCTCTTCAAACTTTCGACCGCCACGCCCGTCGGCGATATTGCGGAAGAAGAAATTCCGCACGGTGTCGTTGGCGACCGCGAGATCGGGCCAACCGTCACCGTCGGGGTCGCAGACGACCACGCCGAGAGATTTCCCGATCGGCACGGCGGCGCCGCTCAAGCCGGTCGGTTCGCGGACTTCGATCCCGGAGTCGGCGGAGACATCGGCGAATCGCCCGTCGCCGAGATTGCGGTAGAGCTTGTTCGTCGTGCCCGGAAATTGCGTCGGCGGCACATAGGCCCGCCGGCCCCCCGGCAGCACCGCTCGGATGCTGAGATCGAGCGCCGGCGACCAACCGAGGTACTGGCACACGAACAAATCGAGCCGGCCGTCGCCGTCGAAATCGAGCCACGTCGACGAAGCGGGGAACGAAACCGGCCGATTCCAACTGGCGAACTCCGCCGCATCTGCGACCGCCGGCCACGAGACGATTTTCAACCCGGCCCGCTCGGTAACATCCTCGAAACGGACGCCGCCGACGTTGCGGAAAAGCCGGTTGCCCCCGACCGCCGTGAGGAACAGATCGGGGAAGCCGTCGTTGTCGAAGTCGCCGGAGCAGCCGCCCTGCCCGTAGAGCGTGACGTTCAACCCCGCGGCGATGGTGGTGTCTTCAAAAGTGCCGTCGCCTTTGTTGCGGTAGAATGCGCCGGTCGGCTTGCTCTCCGGCGCGGCACCCGGCCATGGCGAACTGTTGACGAAGTAGAGATCGGGTTTGCCGTCGGCATCGTAGTCGAGCACCACGACGCCGGCTCCCATCGTCTCGGGCAACAGTTTCTGACCGGTGGCGCCGCTCACGTGCTTGAAGCGCAGCCCGGCCACGGCGCCGATGTCACGGAAGGTGATTTTCGCGGCTTCGCCCGGCGCGGGGAGTTCCGGCGCCGCGCGCTTCCCGCAGCCGAGCAGGCACGCGGATCCGGCGACCAGGATGGCAAACCCAACAGTGATCGGTCGTGAGCGCATCGCGTTCATCCCTTCCCGCCGATCAAAACACCAATCCGCAAATGAAACTGATCGCCCAAAACAGGAGGAACAGCGCGACCGCCAACCGCCGCGACACTTCCCTCCACAGGTAGATGCTCGGGATGATGCTATAGGTGCCGAGGCTCATGGCGAACATCGCCACGTATCCGCTCGGGACGCCCTGCGCGTGGAGATTGCCGGCGAACATGACATCGAGGGCGATCGGCACCGGCATGGCCGTGGCCAAGAGGCTGACGATGGCCAGTGTGCCGGGCGAAGTGTCGGTCAAGAGTTCGCCCCAAGGCACTAGGACGAGCGCGAGGGAGGCCACGAAACTGGCACCGAGCATGATCACCAGCGTGGGCCGGAGCAGCCCCCAAACGTGCGTCAGGTAGATCCGCCCCAGTTCGGCGAGAACCTGCGCCAACGATTGGGAGCAGGGCGCAGCGAGCTTCACGGAGCAGATCGCATCGTCCGGCAGTGTGAGGCCCGGCTTCGGTCCGCGCACGAACCAGCGCACGAACAGCGGCACCGCCGCTGCGATCACCAGGATCAACACGGCGTACTTCGTCAAGGCGATGGCGACGGGTAACGCGGCGAACGTCATCGCCACCACCACAGGGTTGAAATTGGGCGAGGAAAACAAGAACCCGAGAGCGGCTTCGACCCGTCCCGCCCCCCGGGTGACCCCGCAGGCCACGGGGACGGCGCAGTTCGCGCACACCCCGGCGGGCACCCCGACCAGCGCCCCCTTCAGCGCGTTCATGTGCCGGTTCGGACCGAGCTTGAGCGGGTAGAAGTTCAGGACGGTGTGCAGCAGCGCCCCGAGCAGCACGCCGAACCCCATGCCGATCTTCATGCTGTTGAGCCAGTTGCCCATCGTGGCCGGCACGCGCAGCCACACCGGGTCGGTCGCGTCGACGGGGAACAATTCGCCCCCGTAGGCCATGCTGGGCAGGGCGTCCCCCAGATGTTGCGACTTGCTCAACAATTGGGGGTAGCGCGAGGCGAACCAAAAGGTGCCCAGCAGCAGCGCCGCCGCGGCGAAGAGCACCGCCGGGCGGTAGTAGCAGCGCAAAGCGGAGGCCGCCGGGCGGTCCGTGCGGAACGGGGGGGTGGCGACGATTTCCATCGATGGTTCCTGGGCGGGGATCAATAATCGACGGAGTTGATAGTTTCGCCCCCCGCGCGGCTGACCAACGCGCGCAGCACTTGGGGCGAAACCGATTCTCGCAGAAAGGTCACGTGGCCATCGGCGAAGACCACGTTGCATCCGCCGCTGTGGAACGAGAACATCTCGTCGTTCGCCCCGCAGTTCATCGGCTTCCAAGGTTTGGAGCAAGCCGCGTTGGACACCGCCAAGTGGTAGTTCGGCGGGTAGGAGACGCCGAAGGCGTTGTCGGCTTCGGCCCAGCGCCAATGCTTCCGCAGGCTCGGGCTGGCCCCGGCCGCTACCAACACCGGATCCGGATACAGCGAGTCCATTTTTTCGTTCCGGCCGACATCTTCCGAGATGGAGATCGTGTTGCTGGTGCCGTCCGTGATCTCCAAGATGCCGACCTTGCGGGAACCCAGCGCTCCGGGGATCAAGAACTGGCTGCCGTTGGCCGGGGTACCGCCGGGGGTGGGGTTGATGTTGCAGTGCAGCGTGGCGCCGTAGTCCGCGCAGCCGAATCCTTCGCTGTCCGCCGCGGTGCCCCGGAGGGCGTCGCTGGGGCAAAGGAAAATCTTCACCGCGTGCTTACTCGCGGCGATGTTGCTCGCGCTGCCGTTGTAAGGCGCGTTCAGATCGAACAGGCGGGCAATATTGTCTTGCTCCACATAGGGGAGCAGGTGGACGAATACAGAGTGCGCTTGCTTGTACCCCGGCGCGAACGGGTCGGGCAACGGCGTTTCGGAGTTGCCGCCGGTGTACCACGAGATGCTGTACGGGCTGCTTTCCGTCAGGCCTTGGCCTCCCGGCGGCAGTCTCCCGTTGGCGGATTCGTAGGTGTGCAGGCCCAGGCCGATCTGCTTCATGTTGTTGCCGCACTGGATGCGGGCCGCGGCTTCGCGGACCTTTTGCACGGCGGGCAACAGCAGGCCGATGAGGATGGCGATGATCGCGATGACCACCAACAACTCGATGAGCGTGAAGGCCGAACGGGGAGAACGCTTCATGACCGGGGGACTCCGAAAATGAATGAATGAAAACGAGGCGGATGGAAATCCGACGCGGACGCGCACGGCCGGGCGCAATCGCGGCCGACCATGCGGTGTGAGGACGATCCGAGACTTCCGAAGGAAGGCAAGGACGAGACTTCTATTGAAAGGACGGAGACCATCGCAGCGGAATGGCGATCCGGGCGTGAAAAAACGACGCGGATCGGGTGGGGCTGCGATGCGGCGAGACTAGCGGGGAGGGTGGAAAATGGCTTCGAGGTGCCCGCGTTGCGATGCGCGATCATCGGGATCGATTCCCAGTTCGACCAAGTGCGGAGCGAACTCGGCATCGGCCGAGAGGATCGCGTCCAAGCTTTGGGTCGGCGATGTCGGGGTTGTCGGAATCGGCAGAGGTGCAGGAGCGATGGGAGCTTGTTCGCAGGACTTCCCGTTACACGGCTTCGGAGGCGAAACGGGGGCTTCGGAACCGTCGGCCGCGTTCTTCGCGAGGATGTGAACGTAGTCCCCGCACACGGCCGTCGCCCGGTTCTCCGAGGCGCAGAACCCCGCCATCGACAGAATGCCGATGCAGAGTGGCCAGATGGAGAGGGGGGAGATTCGCATAATTGCCCTGTAACTCACCACCTTATCAGAGTTTACACCCTCCGCAATGGAATTCTCAAAACCGAAAACGGAAAAGACCGGAATTTCCGACACCTCACCGGCTCGGCTCTTGGCAGGCCGCCGCGGCTTTGCGCCACATCTGAGCCAACTTGGGTTTGCCCATGCCGTCGGAAAGGTCGGCGAGTTCCAACCGCACCTTCGCGTCCCACGGCTTCGCCATCGCTTCTTGGGTGAGCGCGCTGACGCGATCCAAGTTTTTCTTGATGGCATCGACCCGGGCGAACGAGCGGGCCGCGTCCTCGGTGCGACCGACGCCGGAGTAGGCTTGGCCGAGAGCGTAGTGCGAGCGGTGTTCCTGCGGACCCAACTCGACCGCGCGTTCGAAGCACTTCACCGCCTCCGGTAGTTGCGTCAGATCTTGGTGGACTTGGCCGCGAAGCCGCCACAACTCGGCACTCGGGTACTTCGGGAGTGCGGCGTCCAACTCGGTCGCCGCTTCGTGCGGCCGACCCAACCCGCGCAGGCACTCAGCGCGGAGGGAAGCCGGATTCGGCACTTCGTCCGCCGTCGTCATCGGCAAACCTTCGACCGCTTTCAACCCGTCCGCGTACTTGGTTTGCCGGGCGAGCACCTCGGCCAGTCCGAGTTTCACATCCCGCTCGAGTGCGGCCGGCCCACCGCGCCGCAGGCTCTCGCGGTAGGCCGCTTCCGCATCGGAATCTTGGGAGAGGTCTTTGTAAATCAGCCCGATGAGCCGGTGCGGCCGGCTGTCTTGGGGGTCGAGTTCGGCGACGCGGCGCAGATGCTCCACCGCTTCACCGAGTCGGCCGAGGTCGTAGGCGATCGCGGCCAGGCCGCGGTGGGCGTCCGCGTGATCGGGTTGTTCGTCGACGACGAATCGAAAGGCCCGATGGGCTTCCCGCAGTTCGCCGAGTTCCAGCAAGCAGCGCCCGGACAACGCCGCCGCCCTCAGCCGAAGCGATCCTTCGGAGGCGATCTTGTTGAATTCGACCAAGGCCAGCGCGGGGGAACCCAGTGCGAGCAGAGCTTCGCCTCTCAGCAGGTGCGCGTGGTCGGCGGCGCCGGACGCTTCGAGGCGGTCGGCGTAGGCGCGGACGCGGTCGGTGTCTTTGGCGCGGAGTGCGTCTAGGCCACGGGCCAATCGGTAATCCGGGCGGGTGATCCTGTAGCGCCAAGCGACGCCGGCGAGGAGGCCGAGGAGAAGGAGAAGCAAAGTGACCCGGCGAATCCACCGGCCCGTGCGGGCCGGTGGAATGGGCATCGGAGAATCCGCGGAGAGGGCCATGCGATCCCGGGCGGTCGTCGTGTTACGGCTTCGACTTGAGTTCCAGTTTGATCGGCCCGTCGGAGGGCACTTTGGCCGTGAGCGGGGTCTTTTCTAACGACGCGTACGCTTCGGGGAGCTCGGACTTCGCGCTGCTGCCGCCGGCGCCGCCAGGCATGGGCATTCCGGGCGGCCCCATTTTCGGGCCGGATCCTTGTTTGCTCTTGTCGGCCATTTTTTTCATTGTGTCCATCGACTCTTTGCTACCGGGGTCGGCGCCGACGGCCATGTTCGGGTATTTCGTGACGACGACTTTGTAATTTCCCGGCGTGGCGCCGGTGGTTTCGCCGCTGCTGAGCGAGAAGTTACCGCTGTCGTCGGTCGTGCCGTTGTAATTGAGTTTGCCATCTTCGGATGTGAAGACGACGTTTGCCCCGGCGACGGTCTTCCCGTCGAGGGTGACCGAGCCCGAGACGGGGACGGTCTTGGAGCCGCACCCGGCGAGGGGGAGGAGAGCGGCGAGTGCCGCCAAGGCGAGCCAGCGCTTCATGTGTCGATACCTTCCCGGAAGAGGGGTGTTAGAAAGAGAGGGTGGGAAAGTTCCCACCCTCGGTCAGGTTGCAATTGTCGGTAGGCGGTCGATCAATAATTCGGGATCGGCTGGCCGTCGTTGCGACCACCGAGCAGTTGGTAGGCGGTCATGTCGATCGACTGGCTGATGAACTTGACCGAGCCGTCCGCGAAGACGAAGTTGGCCCCGTTCGTGTGGTTCGACTTGAAGCCCCACGAGTTGTTCCAGTTGTTGCGCTGCAAGCAAGTCGTTTGATCCAAAGTCCGCGTGTTGATCGGTACGATCGTGCTGAAGTGGGAGGCACCGCCGTTGAAGTGCATCCAGCTTCCGTTGAAGAAGTGATCGTGCTGCCGGGGCAGGGTTTCGCCGATCATGATCGTGTTCGACGTGCCGTCCGAGATGGAGAGCAAGTTGATCGAGGCCCCGAGGCGGTTGTAAATGCCGCGGATGTCCCCGGTGCTCGTGGAGTTGCCGTGATCCGGGCTCGTGGGGATGCCGATGCCGGGCTGGCTACAGCGCGGTTGGTTCGGGTTGCAACCGACCGGCCCGATGACGCACTGGGGCCCCATGCTGGCCACATAATTGCAGTGGCTCTCGTTCAAATTGAAGTCGTCGCTCGGGCAGCGGAAGACTTTCGGGCGAGCCGCGATCGCATTGGGGTTCGAACGCATGACCCCGGCGGGGTTGAAGTTCGCTGCCGTTTCGAGTTCCGGGGCGAGCCGGTAGAGCGCATCTTGTTCGACGTACGGGAGGCTGAAGACGATCCAGGTGCCGCGGTCGTCATCCCACCGTCCGCTGCCCGGGATGTTGACACCGCTCCAGCCGCCCGGGGGGAGCTTGTTGCGGACGTCGTTGAAGGTGTGCTGGGCGATGCCCCATTGCTTGAGGTTGTTGGTGCAGCTCATGCGGGCCGCGGCTTCGCGCACTTTTTGCACGGCCGGGAGCAGGAGGCCGATGAGGATCGCGATGATCGCGATCACCACCAGCAGTTCGATCAGGGTGAAGCCGGAGCGGCGACCCTTCAGC
>JANOSQ010000265.1:0-4663 GCA_031415915.1 Fimbriiglobus sp.
TTGGTCGAAACGGGTCAACTCTGGAAAGCGGCCGCGCACACCCTGCGCGAGAGCTTCCGACACGTCGAGATGGTCTTCCCCACCGACGTCCTGGACGAGAATGACCCGCCCCGCTCCGCCCGCAGCGTGATCGTGCTGTACGCCTCGGATGCCCCATTCGACGCGGCGAAGTTGCGCGCGGCCACGGTGAAGCAGACGGGCCAAGAACCGAAGACGCAGGCCGTGACCCGTGAGATTTTCGATTCGCTCCTCGCGATCGACGGCTCACTCGACGATCGACTCGCGCGGAAGTTGAACGAACCCGACCGCGTTCGCGTCGCGGCCAAGAAGGCCGATTGGCTCGAGTACCGCCGCCGCGCCGAATTGCAGTCTTCGCTCGAATGGGACCGCGGCTATTTTGAAAGAAGGAAAGGGGAAATGGACGAAGCCGAGCGCCTCGACACCTTGTCCAAAGTGATTCTTCAAGTGCGCGAGAACCGCGACAAGCTCCCGGCATTCACGGGCAAATGGGCCGAGTACACCCGGCTGCGGATCGAACTGGCGGGGGCCAACAACATCCCGCTGGGCAAGAAGATCATCCTCACCGATCAATTCTCGCCGACCGACAATTTGATGATGGACGTGTTCAAGAAGCGCTGAGCGGTTGCACAACCAATGCGCAGAAACGACTTGCGTCCGAAATCGCGTCCTCGCCGAAACAGTTTTCCGCAAAGTCTGTTCGGGTTAGCCCGACGCGCCAGCGAGGGAGTCCGACAAAGATTGTGTTCGGCATTCCGATGTGACAAGGTGGGATCGCTTGACAGAGACCCTCGCTGGCGCGTCGGGCGAACAAAACGGCCCTTGCGCAATCTCGGCTCGTCGGAGCCGCGCGCGTGGGCTGCGCCCCGTAGCCGAACGCAGCTGGCGCTTGCGGCTCGGCAAAACACTCTTTGCGGCGGACCGAAACGGGAGGAGCGGTATGAAAACGAAAGGGGAACTGGAAGCGGAGATCGGCCAAGCCATCATCCGATTCAAGAAGGAATACATGGGTCGCGGCCCGCTTTCCGTCCGCACGTTCCTGCTCGAGGACATGGTTCTCGTACGGCTCCTAGGCGTGCTGACCCCGGCGGAACAAAAGCTCGCCCAAGTCGAGGAACGCAGCCGGGGGCGCGACTTGATCAAGCGGATGCGCTTGGAGTTGATCGAACACGGCCGGCCGTTGCTGGAAGCCGCTGTGAAGGACATACTCGGCATCGGGGTCGTCAGCCTGCACACGGACATCAGCACCAAGACGGGAGAAAGCGTGATGCTGTTCACGCTGGAGGCCCGACCGCAGTACGAATCGAATTGAATACTCGGCGCGTCCCTTGACTTCCCGAGTCCCCGACGCGATAGTGAGTCAGTCGAGTGGGGCGAACTGCGGTGGCCGGGCGCGACACTCGACCCAAACATAAGCCGATCAGCCCGCCGGGATGCGCGTCCGGTGGGAAGAAGGCCGAAGAAATTGCCCGAGCGGGGTCGTTTCTCCGGCCTTTTTGCGTTCCCCCACGACGATAGGAGACCGACTGTGCAAAAGCTCATTCAAGGCATTCACCATTTTCAGTCCAACCTCTTCAGCCCGCAGCGCGATCTGTTCGAGCGCCTCGCGGGCGGTCAGAATCCCGATGCGCTGTTCGTCACCTGCTCCGACTCGCGCATCAACCCGAACCTGATCACCCAGACGGAACCGGGCGAGTTGTTCATCTTGCGCAACGCGGGCAACATCATCCCGCCCTACGGGGCGGCCAACGGAGGCGAGGGGGCGACTATCGAGTTCGCGGTGGCCGGTCTCGGGGTCCGGGACATCATCGTTTGTGGGCACTCCCACTGCGGGGCCATGAAGGGGTTGTTGAATCCCGAGTCGCTCAAGGGCATGCCGACGGTGGCCGCATGGCTCGGCCACGCGGAGGCGACCCGCTGGATCGCGCGTCAGAAGTACGCCGACCTCCCCGACGACGCCTTGTTGAACGTGACCACTCAGGAAAACGTGCTCGTTCAGATGGAGAACCTGCGCACGCATCCCGCCGTCGCCGCCGGGTTGGCCGGGGGCAAGCTCAGAGTGCATGGCTGGGTGTACAAGATCGAAACGGGCGAAGTCTTTGCCTACGACCCGGAGCGGGGCCAGTTCCTCCCCTTGTCGGAAGTACCGCCCGCGCCGATTCCCCCGCCCGCGCGGCTTACGGCGGCCCATTCGATCTGAGCCATCGCCCCGACACCGGACCACCCGATGGGCAGTCCGCAGGGACGCTGCAAATTAGGAGTGCTCGTGGAGAACAACCCGCCCGCCGGCACCGCGACGGGGCGCTTCGGCTCACTGAAGCAGGATTTCCTGGCTTCCATCGTCGTCTTCCTCGTGGCGTTGCCGCTGTGCATGGGCATCGCCATCGCCTCCGGCGTTCCGCCGGAGAAGGCCGCGGCGGTGGGCATCATCTCCGGCATCGTCGGCGGCTTGGTGGTGGGCTTTATCGCCGGGTGCTCTCTCCAAGTCACCGGCCCCGCGGCGGGGTTGGCGGTGATCGTCGGGCAACTCATCTTGGAACACGGCTTCGCCACGTTGGGCCTGATCGTCATGGTGGCGGGGGTTGTTCAACTCCTCGCGGGTGTGCTTCGCTTGGGACAGTGGTTCCGGGCCGTGTCTCCCGCCATCATCCAAGGGATGCTGGCCGGGATCGGCGTCCTGATCCTCGCCGCCCAATTTCACGTCATGGTGGACGATAAGCCACCGGGCAGCGGCAAAGCGTACGGCGGAATTATCAACCTGGCGACCATCCCGGAAGCCGTGTGGAAAGGATTGACGGAACCCGATCACCAACCCGCAGCGGTCGTGGGGATCGTGACGATCCTGACCATCGTGGGTTGGTCATCGTTCGCCCCCAAGCGCTTGAAAGTCCTGCCCTCCCCGTTGATCGCCGTAACGGTGGCTACGGTGCTGGCGGTCATCTTGCAACAGTTCGGACTCGACCCGAAGGACATCCAAGTTCCCGACCGGCTGACTGATGCCATCGCGCTCCCGGCGTGGGGCGACTTGCCCCGGTTGCTCGACCGCTCGATCCTGATCGCCGGGCTGACGCTGGCCTTCATCGCCAGTGCGGAGTCTCTTCTGACGGCGACGGCGGTGGACTCCATGCAGCACCACGCCCCCCGCACCAAGTACGACCGGGAGTTGGTTGCCCAGGGGGCGGGTAACGTGCTCTGCGGCGTGTTGGGCGTGTTGCCGCTGACCGGCGTGATCGTGCGCAGTGGGGCGAACGTGCAAGCGGGCGCTCAAACCCGGGTGTCCACGATCCTTCACGGGCTGTGGCTGCTCCTGTTCGCCGTCGTGTTCACCTTCGTCCTCCGACTGATCCCGGTGGCGTGCCTGGCAGCCATCCTCGTTTACACGGGCTGCAAGCTGGTGAACATCAAAGCCATGCGGGCGCTGGGGAAGTACGGGAAGGGGGAAGTGGCGGTTTACGTCGTGACGCTGGCGGTGATCGTGGTGATCGACCTGCTGACCGGGATCGTCATGGGACTCGGCTTGGCCGTGGTGCAGTTGATCTATCGCTTCACGCATTTGACGATCCGGGTGGAGCGGGACGCGGAGCGGAACCGCACCACCCTGTTTCTCAAGGGTGCGGCCACGTTCTTGCGTTTGCCGAAACTGGCTCAGTCACTCCAAACCATTCCTCCAAACACCGAGCTACACGTCCATTTCGAGGATTTGGGACACATCGACCACGCTTGTCTCGACCTCCTCATGAAGTGGGAGAAGCAGCACGAAGCCACGGGCGGGAGCCTCGTGCTTGATTGGGAAAGCCTGACCGCCAAGTTCCGGCCACGGGGCCAAGACAACGGTAAGAACGGCAGATGACTTTCCTCACCGGCCCAGCGTTCGGAGGAAGGTATGGACTTGCGGAAGTTCGACGGACAACCGAAGTGCATGCGAGCTTAATGCGAAAAATGAAACCGGACCGGGAACGGGAATGACAGCGGAATCCTCGGCGGAACACGGTTCGTCAGCGGCCCACGATGTCGGGCACGGTCACTCCCCGCCCCGCCCGTTCGACCGGCTCCGGCACCTGCTGCACCCGGAGCGGCGGGACATAAATGCGGTGATCGTGTTCGCCGTGGCCGTCGCCGTGCTGTCGCTGGCGACCCCCATTGCCGTCGAGTCGCTGGTCAACACCGTCGCCTTCGGCATTCTGTTGTGGCCGATCCTCGTCATCGCCGGGGTGCTGACAGGTATCCTCGGGCTGGCGGCGGCGATCCGGGCCATGCAGGTGTACGTCGTGGAACGCATCCAGCGGCGGCTCTTCGTCCGCGTCGTCGCCGACTACGCCCACCGGCTCCCACGGCTCCAGTTGGAGGCCTTCGACCGGCGCTACGGTCCCGAACTGACGAACCGCTTCTTCGACATCCTCAACCTCCAGAAGTCGCTCGCCGTCCTGTTGCTCGACGGGGTGGCAATCCTCGTGACCGCCGTGGTCGGCATGGCCGTGTTGGCCTTCTACCACCCGCTGCTGCTCGCTTTCGACATCATCCTGCTCCTGTTGATCGTCTTCCTCTTGTTCGTGCTCGGCTGGGGCGGCGTCCGGACCTGCCTTCACGAGTCGCAGACCAAGTACGACGTGGCGGCGTGGCTGGAAGAATTGCTCCGCTGCCTGCG
>JANOSQ010000266.1:0-2362 GCA_031415915.1 Fimbriiglobus sp.
GCGCTAATCGCCGACGTGCGGGGTGGCAAATATCCGGCAGGTAGCACGGTGGTGTTCATCCACACCGGGGGAGTGCCGGCGATCTTCGCCGATCCCGCGGGCGTGCTGGGCCACGGGGGTTGATGTTCTTCTGGAACCACAAGCGTTAGCGCGTGGGTGAGGCGCGGCGACCCCCTTCCGTGCCTTACCCACGCGCTAACGCTTATGGTTCCAGAAGACTGCCTCGGTCAAAATCGAGAGGCGCACCCGATTTTTTTGCTCCGGATCAATGTGAAACATCGCCCGAACGAGAAGCACCGTGCGAAACTCCCTCATCGCATCGCTCATGCTGGCCGCTCCGCTGTTCGCGGCGGAGCCGGGTTACACCGATCCCGCGTTGACCACCGAGCAGAAAGCCCATTGGTCGTTCGTGCCCGTGAAGCGGCCGAAGGTGCCCGAGAAAACCGACGCCATCGATTGGTTTATCCGCACGAAACTGGCGGAAAAGAAGCTCCAGCCTTCCCCGGAAGCGAGCAAGCTCACGCTGATCCGTCGATTGACCTTCGACCTCCACGGCCTGCCGCCGACGCCCGCCGAAATCGATGCGTACGTGAAGGACGAATCGCCCAAGGCCTACGAAACACTCGTCGACCGCTTGCTTGCCTCCTCGCATTACGGGGAACAACAAGCGCAACACTGGCTCGATGTCGTCCGCTTCGCCGAGTCCAATGGTTACGAAGCCGATGGCGAGCGGCCCCACGCCTGGCGATACCGCGACTATGTCATTCGCAGTTTCCACGACGACAAACCGTACGACCGTTTCCTCACCGAGCAGATCGCCGGCGATCTGCTTGCCAAGGGGAAGCCCGCGCGGGACGCCGCCGAGTTGTGGATCGCCACCGGCTTGCACCGTTGCGGGCCGGTACACATGGTCTCGGGGAATGTCGACAAAGAAGAACTCCGGCAGGAACAGCTCACCGAAATGGTCAACGGATTGGGTTCCGCTGTGCTCGGCCTGACGATGGGCTGCACGCGTTGCCACGATCACAAGTTCGATCCGCTGTCGCAGGGTGACTATTATCGTTTGCAAGCGTTCTTCGCCGGCACCGCTTACCGCGACGCCGACTTGGCTACCGCCGAGGAGCGCGATCGCTTCGTGAAATCGACGGCCGAGGTCATGAAACGCGTCGGGCCGATCAAGAAGGCGCTCGCGGAACTCGACGGGAAGTACCGGCCGAAAGTGCTCGAAGAGAAGATCGCCAAACTCGCGGAGGAAGTGCGCGTCGCCGTTCGCACGAAAGATTCGGACCGCACCGCGGAGCAGAAGAAGCTCGCCAAAGCGGCCGAGCCGACGCTCAAAATTCTCTGGGACGAAGTGCTCGCCCTCCACTCCCCCGAGGATTTGGCGAAGCGAAAAGCCCTGCAAAACGAGCGATTGAAGATCGAAGAGGGTTTGCCTTCGCTCCCCGCCGCCGCGTGGGCCATCGCCGACGAAAAAGCCGGTGGCTTGACGCATGTGTTGAAGCGCGGCGATGTGAAACGGAAACTCGCCGCGGTTCAACCGGGGTTCGTTCGCATCGTGAGCACTTCGGCCGAAGCACCAAGAACCCGGCTCGACTTGGCGAAATGGATCGTCGAACCGAAGCACCCGCTGACGGCCCGCGTGATGGTGAATCGCCTCTGGCAGCAGCACTTCGGCCGGGGAATCGTCGGCACCCCCAACGACTTCGGCACCCGCGGCGACCGCCCGACCCACCCCGAATTGCTCGATTGGCTCGCGGCCGAACTCGTCGAACCGACGGCCTTCCCCGGCGAACCGTGGTCGCTCAAGCGGATGCACAAGCTCATGGTGATGAGCGCGACCTACCGCCAACGGAGCACGGCCGCGGATAAGCTCGATCCGGACAACAAGTATCTCGGCCGCGCGAACCGCCAACGCCTCACGGGCGAAGCGATCCGCGATGCGATGCTCGCAGCGGCGGGGACGCTGAACCACGACACATACGGTCCGAGTGTGAAGGTGCCGTTGGAGCAAGAAGTCTACGATCTCATCTTCACCGAGGACGAACCCGTCGGCCTCTGGCGCGTCACACCGGACGCGAAGCAGCTCACCCGTCGCAGCCTCTACCTCTTCGGCAAACGCAACGTCCGCCAGCCGTTGCTCGAAGCTTTCGACCAACCCGATACCCTCGGCTCCTGCGCCGTACGCGGGGTCAGCACCTTCGCCCCGCAAGCGCTCATCCTGATGAACGGCCCCCTCGGCCACGAGTCAAGCCGTACGATGGCGAAGAGCTTGATGGCGAAGCCCGCCGACGGCCCGAAAGAGTGGATTGCGGAAGGATACCGCCGTGCCTTGGGGAGGCTACCGAAACCGGACGAGACC
>JANOSQ010000267.1:0-10225 GCA_031415915.1 Fimbriiglobus sp.
AGCTCGGCTACGACATCGAATGCCTCCGCGCGAATAAACGATTGCTAGTTGAAGTCAAGGGGTCTCGTGGTGATTTAGAGCGGTTTGTAGTCACCGCCAACGAAGTTCGCGCATCCGCATTCCCCGAGTTTGAACTATGCATCGTTAGACTCGCGCTATCTGACGATTTTCATATTTCGACATACACTGGTGCTGAGTTTCGCGAATTGTTTTCTCTTTCCCCGCTTCAATATATTGCGAGACGCAAAGCAAGCAACTGAAGCAGCCGCTTCAACTATAAGCGACAATATTATTGTGATTGCCGTTAAATATCAAGGCGTACTTACTCATGATCGAATGCCGCGACCTGACCAAGAAATACGGCGACCTCTACGCCCTCGACCGGCTCACGCTGAAGCTCGACAAGGGGGATGTCTTCGGCTTCATCGGGCCCAATGGCGCCGGCAAGACGACGACCATGCGCATCCTCGCCACGCTGCTCAACCCGAGTTGGGGCGAGGCCAGCGTGTGCGGGTACAGCATCTACACGGGGTCGAAGGAGATCCGCCGCAGCATCGGCTACATGCCCGACTTCTTCGGCGTCTACGACGACATGAAGGTGACCGAGTATTTGGAATTCTTCGCCGCGGCCTACCGCATCAAGGGCGCCGACCGCCGCAAGAAGTGCGACCAAGTGCTCGAACTCGTCGATCTCGGCTACAAGCGCGACGCATTGGTTACGAGCCTCAGCCGCGGCATGACCCAGCGTCTCGGGCTGGCCCGCGTGCTGCTCCACGAACCGCAAGTGCTGCTCCTCGACGAACCCGCCTCGGGCCTCGACCCGCGCGCCCGGATCGAAATGCGCGAGTTGATCAAAGAGCTGCGCGGGATGAACAAGACGATCATGGTGTCGTCGCACATCCTCCCGGAACTCGCCGACATCTGCAACAAGATCGGCATCATCGAGCGCGGCAAACTCATCTTCAATGGCACCGTCGAAGAGGCCATCGCCAAGGTGCGCACCAAGCGCGTTTACATCGTCTCCGTCGGGCCGGAGATGAACGAAGTCGCCGCGAAGAAGCTGGAGCAGTTCATCGAGGTGGAATCGGTGGAACTCACCAAGGAAGCCGCGACGATCCGCGTGACGCTCAAAGACGGCGAAGGCGACGGCTGCTTCATCCCCGAGCGCTTGATCGCGGAGCAGTTCAAACTCCGGACCTTCAACGAAGAGCAGATCAATTTGGAAGATGTGTTCATGGGCATCACGAAGGGCATCACGAATTGAAATGGCGAGCCGGCAGCGTGAGCGGCCGGGTGTCCCTTTCGAAAAGCACCGAGAGCAATCGTGAAACGAATCCTCGGAATCACCGCCCTCATCGCCTTCGCGTTGATCCTCGGCTGTCGCTCGAAGCCTCCCACGGCGGCGCCGGAAGGCCCGCCCGATGTGCCGGCCGCGGATTTGAAAGCCCTCTCCGACGGCAACAGCGCCTTCGCAATCGAACTGTATCAGTCACTCGCCGTGAAGCCGGGGAACATCGTCGTCTCGCCGTACAGCATCTCGTCGGCGCTGGCGATGACCTACGCCGGTGCCCGCGGCCGAACGGCCGACGACATGAAGGCCGTCCTGCACTTCGACCTGCCGGCGGACAAGCTCCACCCCGCGCTCGGCGGCGTGAGCGATTCGTTCCAGACCGCCGGGAAGAACCGCCCCTACGAGTTGAACATCGCCAACGCCCTCTGGTCGCAGCGCGGCATGGCACTCGAACCGGCGTTCCTCGACATCACCGGCAAATCCTACGGGGCCGGCGTCCGCGAGGTGGACTTCCTGCAACCCGAAGTGGCGCGCGGCACCATCAACAAGTGGGTCGGCGAGCAGACGAAGGAGAAGATCCCGGAACTGCTGAAAGCGGGGGACATCACACGCTCGGTGCAATTGGTGCTCACCAACGCGGTCTATTTCCAAGGGAATTGGAAGCAGCAATTCGACAAGGCGAAGACGACGGATCGCGATTTCGAGATCGCACCGGGCCAGAAGGTCAAAGTGCCGATGATGAATCGAGAAAAGGTCAAAGTACGCTTGTCGGTCGCGGCGGAATTCTACCTCCACGAACTCCCCTACGAGGGCGACCGCTGGCGGATGATCTTCTTGCTCCCCGTCAAACGCAACGGGCTGTGCGAAGTCGAAACCAAGCTGACCGCGAAGCAGTTGACCGATTTGATCGCAAGCTTGAAACCATCCGAGACGGATGTGGCGATGCCGCGGTTCAAGTTTCGCCAGTCGTGCAAGCTCAAGGATCAACTGACGAAACTGGGTATGCCCACGGCCTTCCGGGAGGATTTCGCCGACTTCACAGGCATGGTCCAGCGGCCCCGTCTGTTCATCGACAATGTCATCCACGAAGCGAGCATCGAGTTGGACGAAAAGGGAACGGTCGCAACCGCTGCCACGGCGGTCAATATGGTGAAAGTGTCGGCTGAAGTCCCGCTCCACCCCTTCACACTCGACCAACCCTTCCTCTTCATCCTGCACGACAGCCTCACCGATACGATCCTCTTCCTCGGCCGCGTCTCCGACCCGCGCTGACGCAACCTCCAGGAATGTCCGGGTATGGCCCAGCGCTTCATCTGCGGGAATTGCGGCGGCAAGGCGACCGTCCCGCCGGGGTACGCCAAGGCCAAGGTCCGCTGCGAGCACTGCGGCTACTACGCCGAGGTGCCCGCCGACATGCGCGCATCCCCGGATGCCGTGCCCGACGCGGAGACCCCGTTCGACGAACCGACCGCGCCGAGGAAATCACCGATCCGAGCGCGGGTGGCCGACGACTACGGCGAGGACGAACCGCCGCCCCCGCCGAAGAAGGGCCGCGCAAAAGGGGTGATCGCCCGGCCGCAGCGCGATCCGCGTGACCACCGACCCGAGTTCGAAGAGGAGGTCGGCGTCGGTATCCCGCTTCTCGCCGGGGATCACGTCGAGCACGAAGGCGCGATTACCACGCCCTACGCAGTTCCCGGGATCGGGTTGAAGCCGTGCCCGGAGTGCCGCGGCGAACTCCCGCTCGATGCGGCCTTCTGCGTCCACTGCGGCTGGGAACTCGTCGGCAAGCGGAAGATGAAAGCCCAGCGCGAGTTCGAGCCGATCGACAAAACTTGGCACGAAGGTTGGAGCCCCGCCTTCCGGCTGCACGTCTTCATCGCGCTGCAATTCGCCAACGTCGCCCTCATGATCCTCGGCATGTACGCCACGGGGCAATCGTTCAAGGATGTCGGCAACCTCGGCACCAACATCTTCATGAACCTGGTGAATGCCGGCTTGCAGGCATTCATCTTGGGCAGCTTTGAAACCCTGCGCGTGCTCCGCGAACCCGGCGGCAAATGCACCATGCTCAAGACCCGGCGCTATGTCTTTTTCCCGTGGCCCGAGTTCAAAATCCAGTGGAAGCGCAGCTCCGGCGTCGGCATCATGGCGACGCACAACCCCGGCTTCATCGCCTACGTCCTCTGCTTCTACCTGCTCACGATGGGCTGCCTGCCGGGGATTCTCTTCTTCATTTTCGTCCTGCGGCCGGAGCGCTTCAACGCGGCGGTCTGCAACGAGTACGGCGGCTCGGACGAAACGATCCTGCACTGCAGGAATTACGAACAGGCCGTGGACGTGACCCGCACCATCGCGGAAGCCAGCGGGCTGAAGTGGCATAAGATACTCTGACGGTTCGCGGACTAGACGGAACCGAATGACGACTGACGAACAACGAAGGATCCTTCCGACATGCGCATCCTCGTCACCGGCGGAGCCGGGTACATCGGCGGCTTCACCGCCCGGCGGCTCCTCGCCCGCGGGCACACCGTGACCGTGTACGACAACCTCACGGCCGGGCACCGCGGCAACATCCCCGCGGACAACCTCGTCGTCGGCGACCTCAAAGACATCGACCACCTCGACCACCTGCTGGTCGTGAACCGCATCGACGCGGTGCTGCACTTCGCCGCGAGCACGAGCGTCGGCGAGTCGGTCACGCACCCGGCCAAGTTTTACCAGAACAACTTGCTCAACAGCCTCAACCTGCTCGAGCGCGTCCGCCGGCACGCCATCCCGCGGTTCGTCTTCAGCAGTACCGCCGCGGTCTACGGCACACCCGAAACAATCCCACTGACCGAAGACCACCCGCTGAAACCGGTGAACCCCTACGGGCAAACGAAGCTCGCTTTCGAAGCGATGCTGCGCGACTACTCCGCCGCCTACGGCACCGGCACCACGGCGCTGCGCTACTTCAACGCGGCCGGGGCTTCGGTCGATGCGGCTTACGGCGAAGCCCACGATCCCGAGACGCACCTCATTCCGTTGGTTCTGTACGCCGCGCTCGGCAAGCGGCCGCGGATCGACATCTTCGGCACCGACTACGACACGCCCGATGGCACCTGCATCCGCGATTACGTCCACGTCGAGGACTTGGCCGAGGCGCACGTGCTGGCGCTGGAGAAGCAAGTGGAAGGGACGGCCGTGGCGTACAACGTCGGCAGCGGCACGGGGAATAGCGTCCGCGAGGTGATTCGCACCTGCGAAGCCGTGAGTGGCAAACCGATTCCGGTGAATGACGCCCCCCGCCGCGCGGGCGACCCGCCGGTGCTGGTGGCCGGCGCCGAGAAGCTGAAGCGCGAGCTGGGCTGGTCGCCGAAGTTCCCGGATCTGCGGTCGATCGTGGAGACGGCGTGGGACTGGCACCGGAAGGGGTGAGGCGATGACGGAAGAGCGGGGGAACAAGCAACGCCCGCTGTCCCCGCGAGAATTCGCGCGGAAACGGCGGGCGCAAGTGTGTCGGGGTGAGGTCGCCCTGCGGCCCGACGTTGACAAAGTAGAGCGCCGTTCCCGCGCGGGAAGAAATTCCGCGCGCTTTCACACAACCTTCCAGCGGGAGGCGCCGGCGCCGTCGGAACGAATCACCCGCCTTCGCCGGAGAGGGGCGCCGGGCGCGGCGCCGAAGTGCGGCGCATGAGGCCTTCCTTCATCTTGGCCTGCTCGCGCATGCCGGCGTTGATCCAGCGGAGGTCTTTCCGCTCGGAGGTGAACTGCTTCAACCAAGCGTATTCGCCTTTGCCGTGGATCGACTCCGGCTTGGCCGCGGGGTAGTTCGTTTTCAGGATTTCCGCGGCGATCCGGTCGGTCGCTTCCACTTCCGCGAGGGCGATGGCCAATTCGCGATCGGCGCTCTCGTCGAGCACTTGGCCGGCGATGGCTTGCAGCGCCGCTTTTGCCGCCGGGACTTTGCGCTCGTCCATCAGCAGTTTCACCAACCGCAGTTCGATGTCGGCCGTGAACTCCTGCACGGTATCGCTGCGCTCGCCGTTGTGGAATCGCGGGTGCTTTTGGAGCGCCAGGCGCCACTTCGCGTTCGCTTCCGTGAAGTGCCGGATGGCTTGGGCCGTCTGGGCGGACGCGTAAGATCGGTTCGCTTCCCAGAGCAGTTTGCGGGCCTCGATCATTTCCCGGCTGGCCTCGGCCAGCGTCGAGGCGTTGAAGAATTGGAAGTTGGTCACCGAGTTGTTTTGCTCGTAGTACACGAGCGCCATGCGGGCTTTCACCCACTCCCGTTTGAGGTTCATCTCGGAGAGTTGGCGGTCGCTGAGGTCGGCGGGCACAGTCCCTTGCCCCAGGATGGACGCTTTCTGAGCGTCGAGCTCGTAGCGGAGCTTCTGATTGTCCGTGAGGATCAACCCGTTGACCCGCCCGTACTCGACCCACATCGACTGGGCTTCGCCGTAGGCGACGAAGGAGGAGACGGGCGTGGTGCCGCTCTCGAACGTCGAGCTTTTGGCCGCGAGGGCGAGCGGGGGCGCGTTCCCCTTGGCGAACCAAGCGTTCGTGGAATCGACGAGCTCGTCCGGATTCCAGCGCGTGGTCTCGTCGAACCAGCCCTCCTTTTGGAGGAACTCGGCGAAGTACGTTTGCGAGCGCGCCGGTTGCATGCGGAACAAGATCAGGGCGGGCTTCGACGGGATGCGGTACTTGTATTCGTCGTACTCGCCGCGGCGCGGCGCGGCGGCCGGTTCCCCTTCCACCGGCGGCGGCACGATCGACTGGGCGTACTGGTACCAACCCCGCGCGGCCAAGAACGCGTCGAAGGAATCGTTGGTTTCATCGCGGCCGTTGATCTCGCGCCGCTTGCCGGGGAAGTTCGGCGGGAAGATCGGGAACTGGCTCTCGTCGGCCACCAGCAGATCCTGCCCTTCCGGGCTGGCGCTGCCGATGTTGTACCGCGTCGGGATCGTGCGGTTCGTGCGCAGGAAATCGACGACCGCCGCCGGGGATTTGCGGTTCAGCTTGGTTTGCAGCCGGCGCACGAAGATCGGGTTGCGCTCGCAGAATTCTTGGAACTTTTTATCGTCGACCTGGCCCTTGCTCATCAGGGCCTCCGGGTCGCGCTCGGAAGGCTTCATCGCGCTCACTTGCATGAGGCTGCGGAGGACGTCGACCTTGTCCGAGACGCTGAATTTGTTCTGGTAGTAGAAGCCGATCATGTAGCGGATGTCCGGCGAGCCGACCTTCCACTCTTTGTCCTCGCCGCCGCGGTAGACCTTGGTGTTGCGGCGATCCCCCTTCGTGAGCAGTTCGATGCCGCGGGCGATGTAGAAGTACATGTCGCCGAGCTTTTCGTTTTCGACCGACACGTTGTACGAGATGTTCCAGCTCTGGAAGAGCCACGGCTGGATGAAGTTCGGCTGGAGTTCGGTGACGATGTTCACGAGCAGTTCGAAGTCGTGGTATTCGCCGCGCTTCTGCTTCTCGATGGCTTGGTTCCAGAGCACCGTGATGACGACGCCCTGCAAGCCGAGCATACTGTGGCGGGCGGCGCTGCCGGCGACTTCGGGATCGCCGCTGTCGAGCTCGCGGAGTTCGAGCGTGTCGGCCTGTTTCAAAATCGGCAGGCGGGCGAAGCGGTCGTCGAGCCGCCGGCTCGGTTTGCCGTCTTCCCCGGCGCGGGCGGCGTTGCCGAACGGCAGCGCGATCACGCCGCGCCAGAACATGCTCAGCGTGAACAGCGCGAGGATCAGGCCGAAGTAGCTCGCCTTGCGGATGGTCGCCCGGCGGCGCAGGTTGTCGGTCATCTTGGCTATCCTCAAATCGGATCGAAACCGAGTATTTCGGATTTGGGATTGCGGATTTGGGGTTGGTAGAACGCGATCCGATTCTTCAAATCCGAAATCCGCAATCCCAAATCCGAAATGGAATCAGGCCGCCACTTCCCGGCTCCGCAGCAGGTAAAAACCGAGCAAGAACCACGGGAACAAATACCCGAACAGCGAGAGCAGGTTCATCACCATCGATTCGGGCGGAATGTTGAATCCTTCCGAGACGAACGGCGTCCAGTTGAAGGCGTCGATGTCCGGCATCAAGTTGAAGATCCGCCGCATCAGCCAGCGGAAGACGCCGTCCCCGAAGGCGGCGGCGCGCAGCGTCGCCGAGCCGTCGTCTTGCGCCGTCGATTGCTTCGCTTGGAACAATTGGTTCGCCGAGGTCAGCGGTCCGCCGACCCCCGCCGCCCCGCTGATGAGGGTCGTCAGCGTTTCCGCGAACATCCCGATGAGGAACAGGAACGCCGTGGTCAGGAACGTCACGACCCCCGCGAGGTAGGTGCTGAGGCAGACCGCCAAGCCGATCACGATCATCACCCGGCACCAGAGGCCGATCGACGACTTCAGGTAGTTTTGCCAGAACGATTTTTCGCGATCCAGTACGTACAAATCCCCCTCGGCCATGCCGAGCAATTGCGAGGTGCTCGTGCACTTCACGTAGATTTTCACGCGCGGTGGCGCAGGCAGCGTCTTGCCTTGATCATCTTTACGAACGGGCGGCGATTCGGCGGCGTTTTTGAACAAGCCGCTCGGCACCAGCACCATCTCCGGCTGGTAATCGTACACGTTCTTCGTGCTGATTTCGAAGAACCCGTAGTCCCCGGCGAGCTTGTTGGCGACCTCCCAGATCTTGCGATCCTTTTCGTCGTCCTTGCCCGACTGGATGGCGTCCATCGCGGTCGTCATGATCGAGATCGGCTCTTTGTAATCCTCGGCCCGGCCGCCGAGCTTCTCGGCGAGCAACCGGCGCGCGTCGTCCGCGTACTTCTTCTCCGGGTCGCGGTAGTCTTCCGGACTCCCGCCGAGCTTCTTGGCGAGCGCCTCGCGGCCGGCGTCGCTCGGGGCTTGCCAGCTCCAATCGCCGCTGCCGGTGTTTTCGATCGCCGGGGGGACTTGCTCGTTCTGCCAGCTCACGATGCGGATCTTGACGTCCACGCCTTGATCGTCCACCCCTTTGCCGAGGCGGAAGATGTCGAAGGTGAATTCGACCGGCACTTGCTCGTCTTTGGCGGTCGTCAGCGATTCCGGCACGCGGTCGAACGACCAGACGGCCCGCTGGCTGCTGCGCGGATCGCCGGCGATGTATTTGCGGTAGCTGAACTCGCGGCCGGCATCGAGCCCTTGGATCTCCCCGCGGCGCGATTCGTACGTGAGTTTGCCGCGCTGCGGAACCCGCGCCTTGAACGTTTCGACCCGCGCCCGCTCCGAGATGTTCTTCGAACTGATGGCCGATTCGATCAGCAGCAAGTTCGCCAGCGTCAGGAAGAATAGGGCGAAGGTCGCCAGCGCCCCGTAGCCGAGGAAGCGCCCGAGGATGATCTCGAAGCGTTCGACCGGCTTCGTCACGATGGTGTAAATGTTCTGGTTCTTCACGTCGCTGGGCAGGGCGAACGACACGAATCCGGCCGCGGTCACGAGCATCACGAGCTGCAAGAAGCCCGACATCACCTCGATGCGGAGGCGGAGTTCGTCGGCCGGCTTGCTCGGCAAGAACCACGCGATCGGGAAGAAAATCGGGATGAACACGAGTAGCACGACGACGACGATCCGCCGGCGGTAGACTTCGAGCACCGAGAGCTTGGCGAGGGCGAAGATGCGCCGCCAGCGGAGCTTGCCCAGCCGCTGGACGAACGGCGTGGTCGCCCCGATGATGGCGAACAGCCCGCCGAACATCAGCGTGAGATCGACCCGCTTGGTGCTGAATATCGGCACTTTGTACTTCACGAACCCCGTCGGATCCTCGGGGGGCGGGGCATCGCCCGAGTTCGCCAACAGTCGGAAGGACCAATACGCGACGTAGCAGAAAAGGGCCGCGAGGGCCGAGAAGAGCATGATGGACGGGACGTGCAGCCGCTCTTTGGCGGACGGCGACTTGGCCCCGAACATCGCGTAAAGCAGGAAGATGACCAACCCCGCGAAGACGAACCCGCCCGCTTCGCTGCACCACGCCTGAAACAGGCCCGGGAAATCGGCGAAGGTGAACGGATCGCGATCCAGAATCAGCAAACCGAACAGCGGATTGGGCATGGCCGGGGTTCCCAAGTAGCGTTGAGCAATTCTTTCGGAGCCGGAAGCGTGAGCGACGGTCGGAGGCAAGACCGTCTCGGTCGATCCGGTGCGTCATTCGTAAAAAGCCGGTATGGGCATTACGCCGGAGGCATCGGCCCGGTTCGTCCACCGCACGCAAATCCCGGCGGAGCGCGCGGTTATCGCGGGGAGGGCATCGGCAGCCACAGGAGTTTCCAGAGCACCACAATTTGTTTTGACAATCTTGAGAATCAGTGCTTGCAAAGTGGGAAGGGGGGTGGGGTAGGATCTGCTTGTCTCGATCCATTTTCCTCGGAAAGGTGCAAACATGTTGCGACTCGGAACCGTTGTGCTTCTGCTAGCGTTTGCGTTGACCGCTTCGGCTGCGAGAGCCGCTGATCCATCACTGACGTTGACGACGGGGTTCCCGGTTCAGCAAGAGAGTGGGAGTTGGATCTTCCCCGCCACGGGAACGTATAGCGTTCTCACCACACAAACATTCAGCAAAGTGACGGTTCAACTCATCTCAATCGTGACGAACACCGGTGCTCAAACGACGGGGCCAGAAAGTAACGCAAACTCGAACAACGGTACGTATTCGATCAGCTACCCCAACAACTACTTCGACACCACCACCAAGACCTATTACATGGTCGCGCGTCTGTACGTAGTCGGCCAAGGCGGCTACGCTTACCGAATCTTGGAGACAAACATTACCCGGGTCAATCCCTAGCAGGGTGTTGAAGTGGACCCCATTCACTGGACCAAAAATCGCTTCGCATAAGGTGGAGTCATCGGGTGTCTCGGCCACCCCGGGAAGGTTCGGCCGACGCTCGCCTCGTGAATCCTCCACCGCTTCCAACCGATCATC
>JANOSQ010000268.1:0-1503 GCA_031415915.1 Fimbriiglobus sp.
CGTGAAGGCTGATTCCCAATCTCACGGCCACGTCGAAGCTCCGTGACCGTGGCACCCAATATCCCCAATTCAACCAGGCGATGGCGCTGGGATCATCCACACGCCCTTTCCATCCCACGAGATCTCCATGAACGCTGAAGAAGCCCGCCTGCAACAGTCTCACGAGCGCGCCGCCAACTGGCATCGCTGGGGCCCGTACCTCTCGGAACGCCAGTGGGGGACAGTGCGCGAGGACTACTCGGAACATGGCGACAGTTGGAACTACTTTCCGCACGATCACGCCCGCAGCCGGGCCTATCGCTGGGGCGAGGACGGACTGCTGGGCATCTGCGACCGCGAGTGCCGACTCTGCTTCGGCTTGGCACTGTGGAACGGCCGCGATCCGATTCTGAAAGAGCGTCTGTTCGGCCTGACGGGTCCGGAGGGGAACCACGGCGAAGACGTGAAGGAGGAATACTTCTATCTCGACTCGACCCCCACGCACTCGTACATGAAGGCGCTGTACAAGTACCCGCAGGCGGAGTTCCCGTATGCCCGGCTGGTCGCGGAGAACGCCCGCCGCGGCCGGTTCGATCCCGAGTTTGAACTGCTCGACACGGGCCTCTTCGACGACAACCGTTACTTCGACGTGTTTGCCGAGTACGCCAACGCCTCGCCGGATGACGTGCCGATTCGCATCACGGTGGCGAACCGGGCCAGTGAGTCCGCCACCATTCATCTGTTGCCCACGCTCTGGTTCCGCAACACCTGGTCGTGGGGCTGTGAACACGAAGGGTGCGAACTCAAGCCGGTCATCGCCCTGCAGGACGACGGCTCACTGCTGACCGACCACGTCACGCTGGGTCGGTTTCGCTTCTGCTGCGAAGACCATCCGTCGTCCGATGCTCCACCGATGCTCTTCACCGAAAACGAAACCAACACCGCGCATCTGTTCGGCGATGTCAGTGGTTCGCACCCGGTCAAGGACGCCTTTCACGACTACGTGATCGCGGGAGACTTGGCTGCGGTGAGCACCACACGTCGTGGGACAAAAGCAGCCCCCCATTACGTGCTCACCATCCCGGCTCGGGGTGAGGTGACGATTCGACTGCGATTGACCGCCGCACATCTGCCCGACGGCCCGCCTTTCGGCGAGCCATTCGACCGCGTCTTCAGTGAGCGGATCTCCGAAGCGAATCAGTTCTATGCCGCCAAGCTGCCACCGACGGCGACAGCGGAAGAGCAGAATGTGGCGCGACAAGCCTACGCGGGACTGCTCTGGAGCAAGCAGTTCTATCACTACGCGGTCGAACCGTGGTTGCAGGGTGATCCCGAACAGCCTGCCCCATCGGACCGCCGTCGGCAGGGCCGCAATCACGATTGGCCGCACCTGTTCAATCGCGACATCATTTCGATGCCCGACAAGTGGGAGTACCCGTGGTACGCCGCCTGGGATCTTGCCTTCCACATGATCCCGATGGCGACCGTCGATCCCAAGTTTGCGAAGTCGCAACTTCTGCTGAT
>JANOSQ010000269.1:0-4608 GCA_031415915.1 Fimbriiglobus sp.
GCGTATATCCCCGCCTTCCCCCCCCCCCGCCCCAATGCTGAGTACCCGGCAGCCTATTTCACCAATCTTGCCCCCCCCTCCCCGGGTTGGGGGGTGGGGGGGCCGGGGGTCTGGGTCTTCGATTTCAATACACCCTCACCCCAACCCTCTCCCGCAAAGCCGGGAGAGGGGGCGGAAAGAAATGGAACGCTCCGCGAATTTGAATCCGGCAAGATACATGTCGCCACATAAGGGCCTCACCCCGATTGAATCGGTTCCACCACCGGCGCCGACGCCCGACGGCGTTCGCGCACCATGAGGTACGCCGTCGGGCCGAGCACCAGCACCGTGCCGAGGATCTGGCGCGGTTCGAAGTGCCGGCCTTCGACCATCGCCTCGTAGAGCATCACCATCACCACCTGCGACAAGCCGACGACCGACACCCGGGTGGCCGAGCCGGCGCGATACGCTTTTGTGAGGAAAACTTGGCCGACCGTCGCCGTGACGCCGACCGCGAGCATCTGCAACAGTACGGATGTTTCCGTTTGGTGCCCCGTGCCGATGGGCGTCTCAAAGGTGAAATAAGCGATCAGGCAGACGACGGTGCTGACCGCCGAGAAGTGGACGACGACCGCGAGTGAGGCGACCCCGTGCAAGCGGTTCAAGCCGAGCATGGCGATGGCGGTGAAGAACGCGGCGAACAACGCCGCGAAGTGCGCGGCGTCCAACTGCGAGAAATCGGCGTTCTGCGTGATGGCGACCCCGGCGACGGCGCAGCCCACCGCGCCCCACACGGAGAGCGTCGGTCGTTCCCCCGCCAACGGCCACGAGAGAATCGCCACCCAGATCGGGTAAGTGTTCGTCAGCGTCAGCACATCGGATACGGGCAGGTGCATGAGCGCGTAGAAGGTGCCGACCATACTGCTGCTGCCCGCGAGGCTGCGGATCCAGAGCACCCGCGGCCGCAGGAAGACGAGCGGCGTCCCTGCGGCGAGCGCCAGCAAGAACGCGAAGAGCGTGGCCAACGCGCTCCGGGAAAGAGCCACGGCCTGCCAGTCGCACGACTCCTTGAGCCCGTGCGCCAGCACCCCCATCGCCGAGAACCAGCCGCAGCTCGCCAGCATCCAACCGTAAGGCGTTATCCCGTCGCGTTTCATGGAGGAAACGATACGGAGCGAGCGAAGATGCTCAACGGAATGGCTCGTCAGAGCCGGACGCGTCAGCGACGTTCGAGTTCCACATCCGCGATGCGCGATCCAGAATTCAAAACGTCGCTAACGCGTCCGGCTCTGATCGAAGTTACGCCTTCCATTTGTCGCGCGGCGTCCGGCTCAGTTCCTTGTTCGCCGCTTCGTCGCCGACGAAGAGTTCCTTCGCCGGGTCCCACTTCAACTTGCGGTGCAGCCGGTAGCCGATGTTCGTGAGATGGCAGATCGTCGCGGTGCGGTGACCGATCTCGGCGCTGCAGATCGTGCCGAGCTTCGGCGACTTGATCGCGTCGAGCCAGTTCGTCTTGTGGTCGCTGCTCGCCATCACGCGTTTCGCCCGGCCTTCCAGCGGCGTCTTCAGTATCTCCGGGTCGATGCTGCGGATGCCGTCGCGCCCGGCCACGATGATCCCGTCCGCGCCGACGAACACGCAATCGCCCTTGATGTCCCTGCCGTCCTTCCCCTTGGGGAACTCGTTGTGGATCATCTCGATGCCGCTGGCGTAAACGAGTTTCAACCCGTGCTTACCGCCCGGTCGGTCACTCGGCGGGATCACCTCGACCGGGCCGCTGCCGTCCATTTCCATGGCCCACTGGGCGATGTCGAAGTGGTGGGCGCCCATATCGGCGACGCCCCCGCCGGCGTACTCTTGGTAGTCGCGCCACGCCGGGAAGTGCCCGTGGACGCCCTTCGGGCAGAGGTCGCTGTGGTAGTCGCGCTCCGGCGCCGGGCCTTGCCAGAAGTCCCAATCGGTGCCCGCCGGGATTTCTTGCTTCGGCAGCATGCACGGCTTCGACGGGTTACCGACGCCGATGTGGATGCTCTTGATCTTGCCGATGCGGCCGTTCCAAATGTATTCGACGGCCTTGCGGAAGTGACCGCCGAACTCGCTGCGCTGTTGGCTGCCGGTCTGGAAGACGACCTTCGACTTGGCCACGGCTTCCACGAGTGCGCGGCCCTCGGCGACGTTGTGCGTCAGCGGCTTCTCGCAGTAGATGTGTTTCCCGGCCGCGCTCGCTTGCGTGCAGAGGATCGCGTGCCAGTGATCCGGCGTGGCGATCACGACGGCGTCGAGATCCTTGTGCTTGAGCAGGTCGCGGAAGTCCGGGTACGCCTTCACCGCATCGGGGGCACCCGACTTCCCGGCGTACTTCTTGCCGACCATGGCGACGGCGTTATCGAGCCGTTCCTTGACGACATCGCACACGGCGACGACTTCGACCTCCTTGCGGTTCAGGAAGTCACCGAGGTGCCCGCGCCCCATAGTGCCAACGCCGATGAATCCGAGCGCGAGCCGGCCGTTGGCCGCAAATGCACGCTCGCGGGAGGTGAGGACGAGCGGCGCGGCCGCAGCCGCGGTGAGGAAGGAGCGTCGGGTGAGCATGGGAGAGGTCCTTAGAGGGAGGTGGGAGGGAGTGTTCAAGCGACGGAACGAGAGCCAGCAATCTCCATCGATTGTGATGCCTGTTTGGCAAACCGGTCGATAAATTGCTGCGTGGAAGCGTAGGCGAATCGAGCTTGGCTGATTTCGAGTGTGCGTTCAGAGACTATTTTCCGCCATTGGTCGCTATTCGATCCGGCTGCCGCGGTTGCACGGTTATGGTGCAGCCTTGGTTCTTCAGGGACAAGATCGATGGCGCGATCGAAATTTTCAAGCACACGTTCCTTCGGCTGACCGAGGCGGGCCATTGTAATGCCGCGGCCTTCATACAAGAGTGCTTTAGCAATATCCGGCACTTCAGAGAGGTTATCCAAAGTAAAATTGCACAACGACATTGCTTCGAGAAGACTGTTGCGGTTAAGCGCATCATGTACTAAAAAAATGTAGGGCCAAGCTGAAGAGGCCCGCTTCCCAACGGCACTGCGGAAATCCACCAATGCTCCTTGGAAATTACCCGTAAGCTTAGCAAACCCGCGCAAGCTGTAAATGTCTGCGTCGCCCACGGGGGATCGAGCGTTGTTGGCAAGATAATGATCAAATGTTTTGATTGCTGTGTCGTATTTCCCCAATCGCCCGAAGCAGATCCCCAGTACCATGATCGTGTTCAGATATAGTTCGACAACATTGTGAGATTTCAACAATTCCATTTCTAAAGATTTTGCAACGGATGCAAGATGCCTGTGAATTCTCTCATATATGGGACGGGACGCATCCACATCGGTGTGGCGAATTGCGTCCATCAATACCGAACATGCGAAGAAGACGGCTAAGTTGTCTTGACTCCCATTAACCAGCACGCTTTCCGCGCGGGGCAATGCCAAGTCCATTCTTCCCTGTTGCCACAGAAAAATCAGCGTCATGGTTGCAAAACTTTTGTCTCTCGATTCAGCGGTTTCGTAGAAAGATAAAGCGACTTCTGGCATGCCTAATCGTTCGTAGTTACGGGCTTGAACGAATATGTGATTGCCAGAGGGCAGCCCTGCGCGGCGATCTCTCAATAAGGCTAGAACCCGGTCCGCACCTGCCTCGGTCATGATGTCCCAAGTGACTTGATATTCTTTGGCCCATTCGCGGTCAATCGGTCCAACATAATCCGGTTTGCCTTTGGCTTGAGCCAAGTGTTCCAAATCGACGGCCAGATAGTCCATTCGCTCCCGTTGTCGATCATCCATGCGATACCATTGCATGTCCATCTCGTCGCGAACGGCATCCCCCTCTGCTTCCTCGTCGCGCCCGGCTTCGATCAACTCGTTCAAACGGAGAAGCGCAACCGAAAACGCCCGTTCGTGACTACGGTCGAAGGACTCGGATTCGTTCATTATCGATCTCCTTCCCATGGCCATGGCACTGAAGTCCAATTGGGTTGCGTGCTCGCCAATGCCTCCCGGTAATCGTCCAATGGTACCTCGGCCTCAGGGCAAACAACGCCGTGGTTTGTGGAACTTTTCGGTTGAGTCAAGAACAGCAATCCCGGCGCAAAATCGCCGTCTTCAAACGCTCCGGCACCCGTTTGCCAACATGTCAGGCCGTTCTTCCCGCTCGGAACCTTCCGTCCCTCCAACTCTGGGATCAGACCCTTGTACTTCTTCGGAATCCGGCTTGCAGGCAAGTGCAAAACCGAGAGCGAAACGGACATCCCTTCCCGACCGGGTTGAACCATGCCATTTGCGACCGTAATATCGTTGAAGCCGCCGGTTTCTTCCGCGACGCGAACTCCCAGCGACTCCGCATCGTTTCCAACTCGCGGCACCAAACCGGTGCTATCCGCAAACATTGATCGAAAGACGAGCGGCATCGTGGCGAATTCTCCGGGAACTCTTCAACGGTAGTATACCACCTGACTTTACGCCCATCCACAGGATCTGTCCGAGCCACCACGCCGGTCTGTCCAGCGCGACCCCCCATACCGCACTCGCCCTAAATCCGAGGGGGGCGTGGTCTGTCCAGAAAAGTTAGGTCTGTGCAGAAAAAATTTAGTAT
>JANOSQ010000270.1:0-9071 GCA_031415915.1 Fimbriiglobus sp.
ATTCAGGGACTTTATCGCTCAATTTCACATATTTGAGTCGAATTTGTCTCAAATATGTATGTTCGGAACTCGAAATCGCCTGAAAAACAGCGGCAAAACCCAGTGAACGGTTACAATTCTTTCTTGTCCTTATCGGTGCCCATCACCTTGTCGCCGTCGAACCTGATGATCGAGCCTTTGAGCTTCTCGGCGGGAATTTCTTTCCCGTCTTTCTCGCCGGCCGTGATCGTGTACAGCCCGTCGAGTTCGTTCTTGGCCGGCTTATTCGGATCGTCGGCGCCGGCGATGGCGAAGCAGCCGGCGATGGCCAACGCGGCGTTGCGGAATGCGCGAGTCATGGTGAACCTCTTTGGGAGTTTCGTCGGGACGCCGGCGCGATGCGCCGATCGTCATCCGCCGTTCTGCGTCCGCAAAACGGGTGCCAGAGACGCTCGTTCGGCAGCCTTTGCGATGGGGAGTGAGGAACGGAGAATGCGCCCGCACCAACGGTTCATTCGGATTGACGACCCTCCGGAGGGGTCGCACCGGTCGGCGGCGCATTCTCGGTACTACTTGCCCACCCCGAATAACTCCGGCAGATACTTCACCGAAATCGTCCCTTGATTCAGCACCGCTTCGTGGAACTTGCCGAGGTCGAACTTGTCGCCGTCGCGCCGCTGGACCGTTTGCCGCAGGTTGTAGAAGGCCATGCGGCCGATGAAGTAGGTGCTGAGTTGGCAGCTGCTCTGTTTGGCGCGCTGCACCTTGCCGAAGGCTTCGCCCTCGGTCTGGAAGCCGCGCTCCGTGAGCAGTTTCATCGCGTCGGCATCGCTGAACTCCGTGCAGTGCATCTTGTGGTCGAGGATCGCGTTCAGCACCGCGCGGATGTAGAACTTCAACTGGTGCAATCTCCGTGACAAGTCGCCGTCACCGTAGCCTTGGTCGAGCATCATTTGCTCGGTGTAAACGGCCCACCCCTCGGCGTAGACGCCCGAGTACAGCACCTTGCGGATGAGCGACGGGTGCCGGTTGCCGTATTCCAGTTGCACGTAGTGGCCGGGGTAGGCTTCGTGAATCGTCAGGATTTGCAGCATCGAGCGGTTGTACTCGCGCAGGAACGCCTCGCGGCGCGGCGCGGGCCAGTCGGCCGGCGGCGGCGCCACGGCGTATAGGCTGTTCGCTTTGCTGTCGAGCGGCGGGGCCGGGTTGAGGTAGGCCGCGGAGAAGCCGCGCTGGAACTCGGGCATCTCGATGATCTGGCAACGGTCCGGGTCGGGCAGCGTCAGGATTTTCTTCTCGGCGATGAACGTCTTGATCTTGGCGACCGTCTTCTTCGCATCGGCCACGATCTCTTCGGGCTTGCCGTGATCCTTGCCGAGCTCGTCGAGGACGAGCTTCACCGCTTCCCGCCGCCCGGCCGCGTCGTCCGGCGGCAGAGCCTTGCTGGGGAAGGTCTTTGACCAGAGCTGGCGGGCGACGATGTACATCTCGCGCTCGACGCGGTCGGCTTCGCTTTCGGCCATTTTCAGCACCTCATCGGCAGTGAACCCCGCATCGAGATCGAGGATCAATTTCTTGGCGAAGGCCTTTTTGCCGATGCGCCATTCGCCGTTCGAGCGCGGCAGCAAATCCTTCTCCAAGAACTTCTGGTATTCCTTGAGCGCGGTCACCGCGCTCTGACAAGGCGATGTCAGCGGGCTGGTCGCCGGCGTCTCGCCGGTGAGGGCGAAGATCTCTTTCTCGTAGAAGGCGATGGCGCCGAGGTTCCGCTTGATGGCGATCTCGGTGAGGATCTTCGGGCAGCGGCTGAACAACTTCTTGTCGTCTTTATCCATCGCCGCGGCGACGACCTTGGGAATCGCGCCGATCCGCTTGGCGGCGTTGGCGATGTTGCGCTCCTTCGCCAGCGTCGATTGCGTGAGCAGGCCGAAGACGCTGTCGCTGAGGTAGACGCCGAACTCACGCGGGTCGAACTCGAACGAATCGAGGCCGAGATCTTGGAGTTCCAGCCGCGACTTCAACGAGTGTAGCCAGATGCGGTGGTCGATCTTTCCCGCCGGGGTCAGCGAAGCGGTGTCGAATTTGTCGAGGGTCGCCTTCCACGTCTCGGTGGCCGTGCGATCCTTGGCCCGCGCCGCGGCCGAGAGGTCGTCGAGTCGGTCGTCGTGCTCCCGATTCCCTTGAGCGCTGGCGTAGGCGGGGTGGCGTTGGAATTCTTCCTTCAGGTATTGGTCGAAGAGTTTGGCCAACGCGGCGTCGTCGGCGTGGGCCGCGGGTAGGAAGGCCATGAGAAGACCGAGTGCGGAAAGGGAACGGAGCATGGGATTGGGTTCTCTTGGGTTACCGGCGAGCCGGGGACGTCAGTCCCCGGATTCTGACTTCAAAAAAGTATCCGGGGACTGACGTCCCCGGCTCGCATTCGATCATCACACCTCGCCGGCCGAGCGCGCCAGCGCCGTGTCCTGTTCCAATTCGGCGATCAACTCAGCGGCGCTACCGAATGTCCGCGTATCTCGCAATCTCGCGGCGAACTCCACGGTCAACTCCTGCCGGTAGAGGTCGCCCTCGAAATCGAGTAGGTGGACTTCGATCTTGCGGGCCGCGTCGCCGAAGGTCGGGTTCGGGCCGATGTTCGCGGCCCCGGCATAGCCGACCTCGTCCACCGTGACCCGCACCGCATAGACGCCATCCTTCGGCAAAAGCGTGCCGACGGCTCCGAGGTTGGCCGTGGGGAAACCGATGGTTCGACCGCGTTGGGCACCCCGTTCTACGATCCCGCGGATCGCGTAGCGACGACCGAGCCACCGGGCCGCCGCGGTCACATCCCCCGCGAGCAATGCCGAGCGAATCCGGCTGCTCGAGATCGCCTCCGCGTCTTCGAGCAACGGCGGCACTTCCACGAACCGAGCACCCGCGCCTGCGCACAGGGTTCGCAGCGCGGCCGTGTCCCCGTTGCGGTTGCGGCCGAAGCGGAAGTTGTACCCTTCCACGACCGTCTTCGCGCGGAACAATCCCATCAGCACATCTTCGAAGAACGCTTCGGGAGTCAGCGCGAGCAGCGCCGCTTCCGTCTTCAACACCACGACGTGCTCGGCCCCGGCGGCTTGAAGCAGCGCGATCCGGTCGGGCGAAGTCGTCAACGGTTGTTTCGCTTGGGCCGGGTTCAACAACGCCAGCGGGGGCGGATCGAACGTCACCACCACGGCCGGGCCACCGGTGGTACGGGCCTCTTCCCGCGTCACGGCCACGAGTTGGTGGTGTGCGCGGTGGACGCCGTCGAAGTTGCCGACCGTGACGGCTCCGCCGGTGAAAGTCGCCGGGGGGTGTTGGGTCCAATCGATATGCAGGATGGCCATCGTGGATTATTTCTTATCCTTCGCCTTCAACATCAGCAAATGGGCGTTGCCCACGTCCCACATGTAGTCGGGCACTTTGTACTTTTCCACGGCCGCCGTCAGGTGCTCGCGGACTTTCTTCGCATCCCCCTCGGCGTCGTACCAGAGGCCGACGTACAGGTTCGCGTAGAAGCGGGCCGACGTTCCCTGCGGCGTGTCGGCTTTGACCTTCTCGGCCGCGGCGAGCACGTCCTCCGGCTTCAACTTGCCCGCGTACAGCTTCTGGATCTCGGCCATCGGCACGCGGGTGTCCTGGGTCACGTCGATGAGCGCTTTCTGCGATTTCTCCTTGCCCGCGACCTTCACGTTGCAGAGGTAATGCCACACGGCGTTCTCCACGTCCTCGGGGTTCACGGTTTTGTGCGTGTCGAACTGCTTCACCCCGTCGGCGTGCTTCCCGGCGTAATACAGCGCGATGCCCCGGCGCCAATGCTCGGGTGAGAACTTCGCGTTCTCCTTGAGGAAAGCGTCGAAGTCGGCGACGGCTTCCGCGAACTTGCCGAGTTTGAGCTGCGCGTCACCCCGGTGGTCGTGGGCGGCGATGAGCGTTTTGTCGAGTTTCAGCACGGCGTTGAACGCCTCGACGGCCGCGGTGTTGTCGCGCAGGCCCAGTTGAGCCATGCCGAGGAGATACAGCGCGTTGGTGTTCTTCGGGTCGGCTTTCACCGCGGCCCCCGCGAGTTCGGCGGCCTTGGCGTAGTCCTTCTTGGAGTAGGCTTTGTCGGCTTCCACAAGCGGGTCGGCCGCGCGGACGGTAGCTGCGGTTGGGATGAGCAGCAGCGCTGCGGCGAGAAGGGAACGCATGGGATTGGCTCCGCGGGGGTGAGGTCTGACGGATGACCGGTCGCGATACGAGCCGGACGCGTGAGCGACGGATCGCATGCCGACCGGTCATCCGTCCACCGAATCATCCTATTCGTCCGAGTTGCAAATCACCATGCGCCGCCTCTGACTCCGGGCCTATAATGCCCGTTCGCGTTTCCCCGGTGCGTTCGTCGGAGCGGTGCATGGAAAAGGAAAAGATGTTGCAGATCGCGGTGCCGGCCATCGCCGTCGCGGCCGTCATCCTCGTGGTCGCGCTCATCATCAGCGGCGCCTCCGCCCCCGCGGAAGTCACCAAAGCCGGTTCGGGAATCCCCCCCGCGATCGCCCAAGGCAAGAAACTGGTCGCCGAAGTCCCGATTTCGCCCGATGGCGTCGGCATGCAAATGCCCGATTTGAACGCCCCCGAGTGGAGAACATCCGGCGAAGGCCTCAAAAGCTGGGACGTCAAAGTGGGCGAGGGGGAGACGGGGATTCTCCAATCGGACGATGGCGTCTGGCACTACACGGGCTGGTTGCCGAACGGCCACGTCTTCGACAGCAGCTTGCGGAAGGGGGAACCGTTCGCCACCAACCTGCACGGCGTCGTGCAAGGATGGGCGCGCGGTTTGGTGGGCATGAAAGTGGGCGGTATCCGCCGGCTCTACATCCCGAGCGCCCTCGGCTACGGTCCCCAAGGGTCTGGGAGAGACATCCCCCCCAACACCGACCTCGTCTTCGAAGTGAAGCTGCTCCGCATTTCGCGGTAGTCGCACCGCTTCGCATTCTCGAAAGGATTCCGATGAACTCGCTCCTCCGATTCCCGTTGCTCGCCCTCGCGGCGGCCCTCGGCTTGGCACTCGCGGCCGGCGCCGAAGACAAGAAAGACGACATCTACAAGCTGCCATCGCTCGACGACAAAGGCTGGAAGAAACAAGAGGGCGGCCTGAAGATCTGGGACGTGAAAGAAGGCAAAGGCGAAGTCGTGAAGGCCGGCGCCACCGTGAAGGTCCACTACACCGGCTGGCTCACCGATGGCAAAGTCTTCGACAGCAGCCGCAAGCGCGACGAAGCCATCGAATTCGGCCTCAACCAAGTCATCAAAGGCTGGACCGAAGGCGTGCAGGGGATGAAGGTCGGCGGCACGCGCCGCCTGCTGATCCCCTCGGAACTCGGCTACGGCAAGAAAGGCGCCGGTGCGGACATCCCCGCGGACGCGACCCTCGTATTTGAAATCGAACTCCTCGAAGTCAAGAACAAGTGAATAGCCTTTCTCCCCCTCTCCCGGCTTTGCGGGAGAGGGCCGGGGGTGAGGGTCTTCGATCTGCTTGAAAAAACCCCTCTCCCACAAAGCCGGGAGAGGGGGGCTTATTTTCCTTCGTCCTCTGTCATTCGAGACGGAGGACTTTTCACTCCCTCGATTAGGACAAACACCATGGCCGCAGACCCATTCGCCCTCCCGGATCTCGCTTCCGACCAATGGATCGCCCGACCCGACGGCATGAAAGTGTGGGACGTGAAAGTCGGCACCGGCGACGCCGTGAAACCCGGCGCGACCGTGACCGTGCACTACACCGGCTGGCTGCTCAACGGCAAAGTCTTCGACAGCAGCAAGAAGCGCGGCCAGACGATCTCCTTCGGCCTGACGCAAGTCATCAAAGGCTGGACCGAAGGCGTCCCCGGCATGAAGCCCGGCGGCGTCCGCTTGCTCCACATCCCGTCCGAGATGGCCTACGGCAAACGCGGCGCCGGCGGTGACATCCCCGCGGATGCGACGCTGGTCTTCGAGATCGAATTGGTCGGCGCGAAGTAAAGAGGACAAGAGTTTCACCGCGGAGGAAGAAGAGAACGCGGAGACAAGCAGGGGTGGAACCCGGCGGGTTCTTGTCCCTGCCTTTCGATACTGTTCGATTCTTTCTCCGCGTTCTCTTCCGTCTCCGCGGTAAATCTTCCGGGATGAGTCATGCTATTTGCCGCCGAAGGCTTCCTCAGCGATTCGGGCAAGAAGGTCACCATCACGATCCTCGTGTCGGTGCTCACCTCCCTCGCGGCGTTCGTCTTCGGCCGCTATTACGGACGCTGGAAAGCCCGCCGGGAGTGGGAGAGCAAAGAGTTCCTCAACCGCGTCATCATCAGCCTGAACATCTTCCACGACGGCACGCTCAAGATCCGCACGGTGCTCGAACGCAGCATCGAAGAAGTCTTTTTGAACCCGATCGCCATCGAGAAGATTCAAGCCGCGGTGAAGCTGTGCACGCCGGACAACCCGATCCTGCCGATCCCGAAAGCGGATCGCTGGTACCTGCTCAACTTCGTGCTGAACTCGGTGGCCGAGCATTTCATCGCGGGGCAGTTGAAGCTCGATTCGGGCCAGCCGGTCACCATTCTGCGCTACGCGCTGTTCTTGACGTGCGAGGTGGTCGGCGACGAGCGCATCCGCAAAGTGCGGGCGCTCCTCGTCCGCCGGGATCTGCTCGACGACTTCCCGTACGCCGACACGATGCCGAAGCTCGAGAACCCGTGGCACGAGGACCGCATCAAGACGCTCCGCCGCGCCGCGGCGATGCTGAAGACGGAGCCGGATAACTTCCTGATTCTCGAGACGTGCGTGTGAATCTTGTTAGCCCGACGCGCCAGCGAGGGAGTCGAGACCCTCGCTGGCGCGTCGGGCTAACAAAACAACTCACGCCATGATCTCCTTCACGACTCGCCCCTTCACGTCGGTCAGCCGGAAGTCGCGGCCGGCGTACTTGAACGTCAGCTTCTCGTGGTCCAGCCCCATCATGTGCAAGATGGTCGCGTGGAAGTCGTGGACGTCGATCTTCCCTTCGACCGCTTCGAACCCGTGCTCGTCGGTCTTGCCGTAAGTCATCCCGCCTTTGACGCCGCCGCCGGCCATCCAGGCGCTGAAGCCCTTGTTGTTGTGATCGCGCCCGTCGGTGCCCTGCGCCACCGGTGTCCGGCCGAACTCCCCGCACCAGACGATTAGCGTGTCTTTGAGCAGCCCGCGCTTCTTGAGGTCGGCGATCAACCCGGCGATCGGTTTGTCGATGGCCCCGGCGTGGCGCTGGATGTCGGCCTTGAGGTTGCGGTGCTGATCCCAGTTCCCGTAGGTGATTTCGACGAAGCGGACGCCGGCTTCGACGAAGCGCCGGGCGAGCAGGCACTCGCGGCCGAAGTTTTCGGTGGCCCGGTCGCCGATGCCGTAGCTCGCTTGCGTCTCTTTGGTTTCCCCGGATAGATCCATGACCTTGGGCACATCGCGCTGCATGCGGAAGGCGAGTTCGTAGCTCTGGATCACCCCTTCGACTTGGGCGTTGTCTTTGTCCTTCGCCAACTTCTCCTTGTTCAACGCTTGCAGGAAGTCGAGTTGGGCACGCTGACTATCGGATGTCAGTTTCGGGTTGGCGATGTTCGGCACCGTGCCGATGCCGCCCCCGCCGCGCGGGCCGAAGCCGCCGCCGCCTCCGGAAATCTTCGTGCCTTGGTAGACGGCCGGGAGGAAGGCGCTGCCGTAGTTTTGGGCGCCGCCACCCTGCGTGGGCGGGTTCAAGCTGATGAAGCCGGGGAGGTTCTGATTCTCGGTGCCGAGGCCGTAAAGCGTCCAGGCCCCGAGGCTCGGGCGGACGAATTGCGAGGTGCCCGTGTGCAGTTGCAGGAACGCTTGCGCGTGGGCGGGCACGGTCGTGTTCATGCCGTTGAGGATGCAGAGTTCGTCGGCTTGCTTGCCGAGGTTCGGAAAGACCTCGCTCATCCAAAGCCCGGCCTTGCCCTGTTTTTTGAACTCGAAGGGGCTGCCGAGGAGCGACCCGCCGCCGAAGCCGCGGCTCTTGCCCGCGGGCGGGGCCTTGCCGTTGTCTTTGGTCAGTTCCGGCTTGTAATCGAAGGTATCGACGTGGCTCGGCCCGCCCTGCATACAGAGGAAGATGACGTGCTTGGCCTTGGCCGGCAGCGGCGCCTTCTTCGGGCTGAGCGGCCCCGCCGCGGCTTCGGCGGCTTGCGATTGCAGCCCCTGCAACCCCGCGAAAGCGAGGTAGCCGAAGCCGCAGGATCCGAGTTGCAGTGCGGCCCGACGGGATAATCCGGAAGGGGTTTCGGCGTAGGTGATCATGTTAGATCCTCTCTTCGGATTCTGGATTGTCGAGCTCGGAAGCGAAATATAAGCGGACCAAGATTGCAACGAAGGATGTCCGCGCGCCCTGATCCGATGGGTTTTTCACGTTGTCGAGCAAAGTACAAGTTCCAACGATGAAGTAATCGGAAACGTTGTTGGCGAGGATAGCGAGTGACTTCCGGGTCTGTTCTGCAATCCGAGTACGGATGTCATATTCGGAATCGAACGTATGCGTGTGAATGAATAGCAACTCATAGTATTCATGCGGATCGCGCTCTTCGAGTGCGGAGTGCGCGTCGATTCGTCGCAGCTTAGCGAGATCCGAAAGGATCGACTTTGCGTTCCAGTTGTCCTTCATTTCCACGATGCCAGTTGCGTGTTCGTACCATTCGCGCGCGGAAAAATCTCGTTCTGTCAATATCGCGATAGCTGCGGGCGAAGTACGAAAGCAAACCATATCGAGAGCTTCGGTGCCGACCAACGGCTCGGCACCGATCTCGATTGCTGCTCCGTGCTGACAACCGGGCAAAGTGTTGAATGCCCACAGAAATAGTCGTTGAGCAAATCGCTCAATGCCACCTCGATACAAAAGATTTTCCGAGAGCAGTTCCATGTATGGTTGTTGAATTGACAACCGGACAAGTGCGGCAATCAACTCGAGTCCGAGGGGAGTAATTTCAGAAGATCCGTGCTTCGGTTCCATTTTAGCTTCCATTTCACAAGCAAAAATCATGTGGCTTGGTTTGACCCCGGAGGGGTCGCAGATATTAGCCGGTGGTCGC
>JANOSQ010000271.1:0-3916 GCA_031415915.1 Fimbriiglobus sp.
CCCCGCAAGCGGACGGAGCGAGCAACACTTTTAGGAATCTTGTGGCAGCGTGCTTTGAGTGCAACTCCAGAAAGCACTCGCAAAATGCTGAGGAGTTCTTGCGTGACAATTATCGCCGTGGATTGATTTCGGCCGAAGAGCTGGAGGGGTGCGTCGGCTATATTAGTAAGGTGCGTGCTGGTAAGGTGGTTCCCTACTGACTACGTCATCTTGAAACCTGCCTAACGAGAGCGGACGGCGCGTCCCGCCGCCGTTGATTTTGTACGTTAGGCCACTAAAAATAGTCCATCTATGGTCTGTCCGAAGTGTCAAGGCGAAATGGAACCCGGAACCGTGAGCATGATGATGCCGTTCTAGTCACAGATCGCCCGACGCACTCATCCAAAAAGTAGGGTTCGTGATTCATCGCCCGAGTCCGGGTTGCTTCCTTGCGGGTGTCCGCCGGTAGCCATGGAGTTCCCAACGTGTTGTGCGCTCGACCGAGCCCGGCGTGCCCCGGGCGACGAGTTTGAGCGATTGGATCGGGGGGAGTTCGACCCCGGACACAGGCGTCGGCGATTCCATAGCGGCACTCCCCGTAGAGATGCCGTAAGATAAACAGTCCCAACACCGGGCGCAAGGGCGCAAATTTCGGGCCGAACACGATAGGGACAAGCCCGGTGGCTCGTCGGTGCGTTTCTTTTTCCGACAGTCGGTAACAAATCCGTTGCAACGCTCCACTCGAACTCCGCTCGAACTCCGGCATTCCGCGATGGGTACGCTGTCCCCCGTCCGTCATTTCTTCCCGAGCGCCGCGGCCCGTGCGGACGCGGCGAGGACCGCGTCCATGATCGCGCCGCGGAAGCCCGCTTGTTCCAGAGCGTGCAATCCGGCGATGGTCGTGCCGCCGGGGCTGGCGACCGCGTCCTTCAATTCGCCCGGGTGACGGCCCGTTGTCAGCACCATCTGCGCGGAGCCGAGCACCGTTTGCGCCGCGAGCCGCAGGGCGATCTCGCGCGGCAATCCGGCCAGGACGCCGCCGTCGGCGAGGGCTTCGATCATCACGTAGACGTACGCGGGCCCGGACCCGCTGAGCCCGGTGACGGCGTCCAGCAATTTCTCGGCGACGGGGAACGCGACGCCGATGGCGCCGAACAGCCGGGAGACGAGTTCGACATCCACCGGGGTTGCATTCGAGTTGGCCGCGAAGGCCGTGGCGCTCATCCCCACGAGGGCGGGCGTGTTCGGCATCACGCGGACGATGCGGGTCGATTCGCCGAGGCCCTCCGCGAGCTGCGCCAGCGTGATCCCGGCCGCGATGGAGATGATCAGATGCTTCGGCGTGAGCGCGGGTCGGATCTCGCTCAGCACGGCCGGCATCAGCTGCGGTTTGACCGCGAGGACGACGGGCAACCACCGATTCAAGATTCGCCCGTTCGATTCCTCCGTCCGGATTTCGGTCGCGGCGGTGAATGCCTCTCGGGCACCCTTCACCGGATCGCTGGCCAAGCAATTCGGGACATCGAGCATCCCGGCTTGCGACCAGCCCTTCGCCAAAGCCGTGGCCATTTGGCCGGCGCCGAGGAAGCCCACCGCGATCGGATCGGCCATGGCCTGATCCCTCCAGAAAACAAACCGTCATGATACCGGGCGGGGAACGCCGCGGACGCGAACGTCGGATAATGGCGTGCCCGGCACGCCACTTGCCAAGTAATCGGCGGGTCGGCGAACGCGGCGGAGTAGCCGCGTCCGCTGTTTTCGACCCATTCCCCGAACGTATCGGAGACCTGACGATGTTGAGCAAAATCTTGCGTAGCAGTGCGGCGGCCGCGTTCCTGTTGACCGCCTCGGCGGCTGTGGCGGAAGAGCCGCGCCCCATCCAAGTGGGCGAACAGCCTACCAAAGTGACGAGCAACCAGTTCCGCGCCAAGCAGGTTCTGGGCACGAAAATCCTGTTCAAAGGCGATTCCGCCGCCATCGGCACCGTCGACGACCTCGTGTTCGACGACGCCGGCAACCTCGAGTACCTGATCGTGGACAACGGCGGCAAATTGACCACCGTCCCGTGGGAAGCCGCGATGTTCGACGTCGAGAAGCGGACGGCGTGGCTGACCATCAGCCCGGATCAATACAAGGTGATCCCGACCTACACCACCACGACGTACCCGAGCTTCTACACCCCGACGTACCGCACCGAGATCTACAAGTCGTACGGGCTGACCCCGCGCGAACTGCGGATTCTGAAGCGCCGCTAAGCCGTGTGGCGTTGACTTTTGAAACGGCCGGCCCGGCGCGTGTGCGAACTCCGCCGGGCCGGTTCGTTTTGTTCGTAGGCCTACCGAGGGGGAAGTGCATTGCGCTGGCAGCACACCCTACTTGCGGGTATACCTTGCGGAACGAATCCCCGCCGTCCGCGAGCCAACCATGTCCAGCCCGCTTCCTTCGTCTCGCACCGGGTGGGCCAGCCTCCGCGACCTCAGTGGGTACCAGTGGTTCGTCTTGGTCGTCTGCTGCATGGCCTGGTCGATGGACTGCATGGACCAGCAACTTTTCGTGCTCGCACGCCGACCGGCGATGACCGAACTTGTCCCGAAGGTCACGACCGACGATCCCCGCTTGGAGTCCTTCGGCAACGGTTTGAAATCGAAAGCCGCGGAGCAGGGCAAACCCCCACCGAACGACGCCACGATCCTCGCGGCCCTCCAGTCCGCGGACATCGGCGATGCGGCGACTTACGCCACCTCGTTCTTCATGGTCGGTTGGGCCATCGGCGGGATCGGCTTCGGCATCATGGGCGACCGCGTCGGCCGGGTGAAGACGCTGATCCTCACCATCCTTCTCTACGCCGTGTTCACCGGCCTCAGCGCGTTCTCGACCGGCCCGGCCGATTTCTACGCGTACCGATTGCTCACCGGATTGGGCGTCGGCGGGGTTTTCGCAGCGGCGGTCACGCTCCTCGCCGAGACCATGCCGAACAACGCCCGACCGTACACGCTCGGCCTGTTCCAAGCGTCGTCCGTCACGGGCAATTGCACCGCGGCGCTCACGTCGATGTGGCTGGGCAATATGAAGTCCGCGGGGTCGCTCGACGGACTCACCCTGATGTCCCAACCGCTCAGCCCGTGGAGGATCATGTTCCTGCTCGGGATTCTCCCCGCGCTGTTGGTGGTCGTCATCCAGTTGAAGCTGAAAGAGCCCGACAAGTGGCTCGCGTGGAAAGCGTCCGGTGTCAAGACCGGGGGCCAGTACGGGATGCTCTTCCGCGATCCCCGCTGGCGGAAGAACGCCATCTTCGGACTGATGCTCGCCCTCGCCGGCGTCGTCGGTTTGTGGGGCATCGGCTTCTTCTCCCCCGATTTGCAGCAGTACGTCGCCGAGCCGCAGTACAAGGCCGAAGCCGTGGAGAAGGGTTTGGCGACCGAGGAACAAGTGAAGCAGAACGCACTGCCGGAGGCCGCGAAGAAGTACGTCGATGGCGAGAAAGCCTACTGGGCGGGCATCACCTCGCTCGTGCAGAACGCGGGATCGTTCTTCGGCATCTTCGCATTCAGTTTCGTCACGGCCATCATCGGCCGCAAGCCGGCGTTCGCGATCTTCTTCGTCCTCGCCGGGCTGATGACCGCGGCGGTCTTCCTCTTTTTGAAAACGTGGGAGGACATTTTCTGGATGATCCCGCTCATGGGCTTCTTCCAGCTCGCCCTTTTCGGCGGCTACGCGATCTACTTCCCCGAGTTATTCCCGACGGCGCTCCGCAGCACCGGGACGAGCTTCTGTTACAACGTCGGCCGGTTGGTCGCGGCCGGGGGCCCGTTCGCCCTCGGGATGCTCACGAGCACCGTCTTCGCCGCTTATCCCGCCCCCGACCCGCTGCGGTACGCCGGCGTCACGATGTGCAGCGTGTTCTTGCTCGGGGTGGTAGCCCTGGTGTTCTTGCCCG
>JANOSQ010000272.1:0-2314 GCA_031415915.1 Fimbriiglobus sp.
CGTTCGCGAACCGAATGACCGCGTCGTCGGTGACGTCGGCGTTCGACAAGTCCAACCAGATCAGATCCGGAGCTTCAACGGTCGCTAAATGGAGGAGGCCGCGGTCGGTCAAGCGTCCGAAAGAGAAGCCTTCGAAAATGACTCTGGAATGGTTGGACATGCTGAGGTCGAGTGCGCTCGCCGGGATAGTCCCCACATCGGCCATGACGTCGCACCAACAATCGACTGTGAGGACCTCGAACGGATGGGAGAAATCGAAATCCCGGAGTCGGGCCGCGTCCGAATCGTACCCGCGATCCTCGACCCAGTCGGCGAATATTTGTCGCGGCAAACGATCGTCGCCGCCGACTTCGATGGCCTTCAAGAGAGCCGCCGCGGTGGACATCGGGCGGCCTCCGGCGAGGTTCCCGATATCCGGCAACATGCCACTGAAGCGAAGTAGCCAGTTTCGTTCGTCGGACATAAACATTGGATGGCTCCAGTTCGGTCGTTCCACGCTACTTGCCGGGGCGGAGCCGCGCCGCATCCAATTCGGTCATCACCCGCTTCCCGTCGGGCGTCACCAGGACGACCTCCGCCTTGCCCCCGGCGATCGTTCCCTCGAACCGGTAGCCGATGAAGTGCTCCGCGTCCTTGCTGACCCCGTCGACCCGCTGGGGGGTGAATCCGGGCATCTTCTCCTTCAAGGCGGCAGCCACGACCTTCGGGAGGGATTCACGAGGTAACTCGGTTTGGAAGTACCCGAGTGTACCATCGGCCTCGACCCGCATGGTCATGATAACCCGCTTCTCGGCGTCGTGGCCCGCCAGCCGGTACCAGGCCGGCTCACCCTTGGGTTCGAAGCGGAAGGCAATTTTCCACTCGATCCTCGGGGCGGCCTTCTTTACGGCCGCCGTCACTGCCGCGGGGGCCTGGTTGACGGCCATGGGTTCTCCCCGCGTCTGGGCGAAGGCGAACGATGCGGTGAGGAGTGCCAACGTGAGGCATAGTGAATAGCGGTACATAAGCGGTTCCATACGTGAGTTTGACGAGCCCCGCGCCGGTTCGGCAGTGGGGTAGTCAGAAGAGTGATCTCGCTGGTAACGATCCACGCGAGTGTGGCACTGAACCATTTGGCACGGTCGGCCTACATCCCTTACAGCGGCAGGGCAGGCGAACAGGGGACAATAAGAATTGCAGTTTTTTGCCTCCCCTCGGCGAGTTCTCCCGCGGCGCGATCAATCCTTCGAGGAAATGCACCGGCCTGCTCGAGCGGGCGGAAAGCCCTTGGAGATCGTAACTTTCTCTGGCCCAGTCGCTCGATCTACCGCAGATGCCCGGCCGTTCTCTCGGGAGGTTTGTGCCCGCTATGGATTGAAGTAGGGCCGAGATGTTGCAAAAAACGGGGATTCGCCGCCCGCTTCGTACCCCTCCTCGTCGCTGAGTCTTTTGTCAGCGGTCGCGACCCCCAACTTCTGACGAACACAGCCGGGGGCCAACAGGGAGTACATCATGCGGGCATCACTCATCTCGGCCATCGTTTTGGGTTTCTTCCTCACGGCATCGGCCGGGTACGCGGGAGACACACCGATCGAGCCGAACACGGCGACGAAGCCGATCGCGGGCAAAAAGCTCACCGCTACCGAATTCTTCGACATGGTGGAGAAGCTGGACTACGACGTGGTCGAATATCCCAAAGCCGGCGATCCCTCGGCCATCATGAAGATCAAAGTGACAGCCAAGTACGAGATGAGACTGAACTTGGGTCTCGATGCCGACGGGGCAGGATACTTTTGTTACAACCACATCATCGACCTGTCCGATGCGGATGTGGCAAATCCGGCGATCTTGCTGAGGCTGCTGGAGTTGAACAACGAATCGGGACGAGTCCAATTCCGAATCGGTGCGAAGGAAAAAGTTCTGTACGCGGCCATGTATTTGCCCGCCGGGCAACTGACTTCAAAAAAGCTGAGGGCGGATCTCGAGAAATTCGTGCGGGTCATCGGCGAGACCGACACGACTTGGAACCCCAAAGTACGGCCTCCCGCTGTGGAAGCACTCCCGAAGAATTGACTTCACACTCCGCCTGGGCCTTCCCAGGTGGAATTCTTTGTTTCGCCTCCGAAACTGTCGCCGGTGGATTGACCTTGACGTAGCCGTCCGACAACGCGTTCGCAGAGTGGAGGGCAATGGACTTCCCCATGAAAAACGGACGCGCAGTTAAGGATGTTGGGAACATTCGAACTCCGCCGGGTTGACGTACCCAAGCGCTGAGTGTCGACGGATTCGGTTGTAGAACACTTCGATGTACTCGAACAGGCTCGCCTTCGCCGCG
>JANOSQ010000273.1:0-2183 GCA_031415915.1 Fimbriiglobus sp.
CCGGTCGTATCGGATGCCCGCCGTGTCGGCGTGGCCCGCACCTTCCCTACCGCCGCTAGCACCGTTACAGATTAACCCGAACTTCCGCTCGGCGGCACTTGGTGCCCCGCTGCGGCTCCATAAGCTAGTACAAGTTTGCCCCGACCCGACCCCGCAGCCCTTCCCGAGCACCATGCCGAAACGCACCGACCTCAAGAAAATCCTCCTCATCGGCTCCGGCCCCATCGTCATCGGCCAAGCGTGCGAGTTCGATTATTCCGGCACCCAAGCTTGCAAAGCCCTCCGCGAAGAGGGGTATTCCGTCGTCCTCGTGAACAGCAATCCCGCGACCATCATGACCGACGCGGACACCGCCGATCGGGTCTACATCGAGCCGATCACCTGGCAAGTCGTCGAAAAGATCATCATCAAAGAGCGCCCCTGTGCATTGCTCCCGACACTCGGGGGGCAAACGGGCCTCAACACCGCGATGGAACTCTTCAAGCGCGGGCTGCTGGAAAAGTACGGCGTCGAGATGATCGGCGCCCGCGCCGACGTGATCGACAAAGCCGAGGATCGCCAGAAGTTCAAAGACGCGATGATCAAGATCGGCGTCGCGGTCCCCCGCAGCGGCGTCGCCAGGAACCTCGCCGAAGCGTTCGCCGTGCTCGAGCAAGTCGGCCTGCCGTGCGTCCTGAGACCGAGCTTCACCATGGGCGGCAGCGGCGGCGGCATCGCCTACAACCGCGACGATTTCATTCGTTTGGTCACCCTCGGGATCGAGCTTTCCCCCACGGGCCAGACGCTCGTCGAAGAATCGGTCATCGGCTGGAAGGAGTACGAACTCGAGGTGATGCGCGACAAGGCGGACAACGTCGTCATCATCTGTAGCATCGAGAACCTCGACCCGATGGGCGTGCACACCGGCGACAGCATCACGGTGGCCCCGCAGCAGACGCTGAGCGACAAAGAATACCAGCGGATGCGCGACCAGGCGAAGGCGATCATCCGCGAGATCGGCGTCGAAACAGGCGGCTCGAACATCCAGTTCGCCACCGACCCGCATTCGGAGCGGATGATCGCCATCGAGATCAACCCGCGCGTCAGCCGCAGCAGCGCGCTCGCATCCAAGGCCACCGGGTTCCCCATCGCCAAGATCGCCGCGAAATTGGCCGTGGGCTACACCCTCGACGAATTGAAGAACGACATCACGCGCACGACCCCGGCGAGCTTCGAGCCGACCATCGACTACGTCGTCACCAAGATGCCGCGCTTCACCTTCGAGAAGTTCCCGGACGCCGATCCGACGTTGACGACGCAGATGAAATCGGTCGGCGAGACCATGGCCATCGGCCGGACCTTCAAGGAGAGCTTGCAAAAAGCCCTGCGCGGCCTCGAAGTCGGCCGCTTCGGCTTGGGCTGCGACCGCGGCGACAAATGGGGCAAGCCCGATCAGCCGAAGCTCGAAGAGGTGCTGAAGAAGCTGTCGATGCCGAACGCCGAACGGATCTGGTTCCTCCGCTACGCCCTCAAGTACGGCATGAGCGTCGAGGACATCCACACGCGCACGAAGATCGACCCGTGGTTCCTGCGCAACATCGAAGACATCGTGAAGTTCGAAGTCGAACTCGCCGCCCTCGGCGGCCTCGATAACGTCACGCCCGAAATCATGCTCAAGGCGAAGCAGTACGGCTTCATCGACCGGCAGTTGGCGAACATCTGGAACACCACCGAAGCCAACGTGCGGCAAACCCGGCTCGATCAGGGCGTCCGTGCCGTGTTCAAATCGGTCGATACCTGCGCCGCCGAGTTCGAAGCGTACACGCCGTATTACTACAGCACCTACGAGGGGGCAGTGCGGAGTGCGGAATTCGGAGTGCGGAATGCCGGAATTGCTTCTTCTGATACTCCGAACTCCGAACTCCAAACTCCGAACTTCCAGGACGAGATCCTGCCTTTCACCGGCAAGCCGCGCATCATGATCCTCGGCGGCGGGCCGAACCGGATCGGGCAGGGGATCGAGTTCGACTACTGCTGCGTCCAAGCGGCGCTCGCGCTCCGTCAAGCCGGTTACGAGGTCATCATGGTGAACTCGAACCCCGAGACCGTGAGCACCGACTACGACACCTCGGACCACCTCTTCTTCGAACCGCTCACGTCCGAAGACGTCCTGAACATCTTCGAGCGTATGAAGCCCGAAGGGG
>JANOSQ010000274.1:0-4397 GCA_031415915.1 Fimbriiglobus sp.
TCGCAAGCGTTGCCGAAAGCCGAAGCCGAGGTCCTGCGGGTTTGGATCGCGGCGGGTGCGCCGTGGCCGGCGAATCGCAAACTCGACTTGTACGAAGCCACCAGCGATGTCCGCGGCGGACGCGATTGGTGGTCGTTCCAAGAGGTGAAGCGACCGGCGCTCCCCGCGGATACCGGAAACCCGATCGATCATTTCGTGCGCAAAGACCTCGCCGCGAAGAAGTGGGAACTGGCCCCGGAAGCCGATCGGCGCACCTTGATCCGCCGGCTATCGAACGACCTGCTCGGGCTGCCGCCGACGGCGGACGAGATCGATGCCTTTGTCGCCGATCGCGCCCCCGACGCTTACGAGAAGCTCGTCGACAAATACCTCGCGGCCCCGCAGTTCGGCGAGCGTTGGGCGAGGCATTGGCTCGACATCGCCCGCTACGCCGAGACCTGCGGCTACGAGCGCGACCAGGCGAAACCGCACGCGTGGAAGTACCGCGACTGGGTCGTCGATGCGATCAACGCCGACAAACCCTTCGACCGCTTCCTGCGCGAGCAAATCGCCGGCGACGAACTCCCCGACCGATCCGAATCGACCGTCATCGCCACCGGATTTTTGCGCCTCGGCACGTGGAACGACGAACCGAACGACGCCAACGAGTACAAGTACGAACGCCTCGAAGACATGGTCCACGCGACCACCACGGCGTTTCTATCGCTAACGGTGAAGTGCGCCCGGTGCCACGATCACAAGTTCGACCCGATCCCGCAGCGCGACTACTACCGCGTGGCGGCGGCGTTCTGGGCCGGACCGATCGAACCGGGCGGCCGCGACTTCTTGGGCGGCCCCACCAAGGAACAACTCGGCTTCGACGTGCTCGGCTGGACCGACCGCGGCCCGACCCCACCACCGCTGAAGCTGCTGAAGAAAGGCGACCCGCTGCGCCCGACGGATGTCGTGCCGTTCGGGATGCTCTCGGTCGTGCCATCCCTCGACCGGGAAGTGTCGCCGAGACCCAAAGATGCGAAGACCTCGGGTCGTCGGCTGGCGCTCGCCGATTGGATCGCCGATCCGGCGAACCCGCTGACGCCGCGGGTTTGGGTCAATCGCCTGTGGCAGCACCACTTCGGCATGGGCTTGGTCCGCTCCCCCGACAACTTCGGCTACACCGGCGAGAAACCGACTCACCCCGAACTGCTCGACTACCTCGCGTCGGAGTTCGTCCGTAACGGTTGGAAATCGAAACCGTTGCACCGTCTGATCGTCACGTCGGCGACTTACAAGCAGGCTTCGATTCACCCGGGGCAAACGGAGTATGCGAAGGTCGATGCGGGCAACAAACTCCGGTGGCGCGCCGAGCGGCGCCGGCTCGACGCGGAAGCCGTGCGCGACTCGCTGTTGTTCACCGCGGGTCAACTCGATCTGTCCAAACGCGGCGGGCCGAGTTTCGTCCCGGATCTCAGCCCGGAGGCGCTCGAGGGTTGGTCGCGCAAGGGGGCGGAATGGAAACCGTCGCCGCCGGACGAGCAGCGCCGGCGGACGCTCTACGCCTTCGTGAAGCGCGGCTTGCCGAACCCGACGCAGACGGTCTTCGATTCGCCCGACACCACCCTGCCCTGCGGCCAGCGCGATGTCACCATCGTGCCGACGCAGGCCTTGGCGATGCTGAACAACGCCTTCGTCCACCGCCAAAGCGCGGCATTAGCGAAACGCGCTCACGACGGGGCGAAGTCCGACGATGAGATCGCCCGGCGGCTCTGGCGAAGCGCGCTGGGCCGCGATCCTCGTGCGACTGAACTCGACGCCGCGAAGGAGTTCTTGATTGCCCAGCGGAAGCGATTCGGAGCCGATGCGAAGGCGGTCGAATCGCTGGCCCACGTGCTGCTGAATACGAACGAGTTCCTCTTCGTGGATTGAACGTGATGCTCGAAGAATCCATCAACATCGGACGTGCGAACCTGAATGTCGCGCGCTCCGCACCCAACGGCCCGTCGCTGTTGATGTGGCACGGGCTCGTCCGCAGTTGGCGGGATTTCTCCACCTTGTTCCCCGCGTTGACCTCGCGCTACGCCGTCGCCGCCGTCGATCACCGCGGACACGGGAAGTCGGCCCGGACACCGGGCGAGTACCGCGTGACCGACTACGTGGCCGACGGGATCTCGCTACTGCGCTGCGAGGTCCGCGAGCAAGCGATTCTTTACGGGCATTCCCTCGGTGCGCTCACCGCCCTCGGTGCCGCGGCGGAGTGTCCCGAGTTGGTTCGGGCCGTGATCCTGGAAGATCCACCGTCGCCAGTCATGATGGCGAACATCGGCAAGACGAACTACGGGATCTCTTGGCGGGCGATGCGCGGACTCGCCGGCAACTCCGATGTGAACGGAACGGCCCGAACCCTGGCGAGAATTCGACTCCTCGATGGCCGAATGCTCGGGGACATCCGCGATGCGGCTGCGATCCGCTTCCTGGCGAGCTGCCTCGTCGATCTCGATCCCGGCGTGCTCGAACCGCCCCTGTACGGAACTTGGTTCGAAGGCTTCGACCTCTTCGCAACCGCGCGGCGGGTCCGCTGCCCCGTGCTATTGCTCGCGTCTGACCCGGCCCTCGGTGGGATGCTCCCGACCCAGGATGCCGACAATCTCGGCGAAACGTTACCCGAGGCCTGCCGCGTCGATTTCCCCGGCCGTGGGCATCTGCTCCACGGCGAACACACCGAGGCGGTGCTGAAAGTTCTGCTCCCATTCTTGGAGTCTCTGCGATGAAACTGGCGAGCGGTGAAATGTTCATCCACAACGGGCAACTCTTCGATGGCACCGGTTCCGCGCCGACGCCGAACGGCTGCGTGCTCGTTCGCGATGGCAAAATCGCGTTCGCGGGCGCCGCAATCGATTGCAGAGAGGTGTCCCCGACCGCGTCCAAAATCGACGCGCTCGGCGGCACCATCATGCCCGGCCTCGTCGAAGCGCATTTCCACGCGACCTACTTCAACGTCGAAGCGCTCGAAGATCTCGACATCAAATACCCCGTCGAGTACGTCACGCTCCTCGCCGCGGCGAATGCGAAGCTCGCGCTCGAATGCGGGTACACCTCCGCCCGCAGCGGCGGGAGCCTGTTCAACGTCGATGTCTGGCTTCGCAAAGCTATTGAAGCCGACGTCTGCCCCGGCCCCAGGTTGTCGCCGAGCGGTCGGGAAATCTGCGGCGTCGGCGGGTTGATGGACTGGAACCCCGACTTCCGCAAGATCGGCATGGACGGCCTCGTGCTGCTGGTCAACGGACCGGACGAAGCGCGGGCCGCCGTGCGGAAGCTTGTTAAGGATGGCGTCGAGTGGGTGAAGACCTATCCGACCGGCGACGCGGCCGCGCCCGACACCAACGACCACCACACCCTCTGCATGACATTCGAGGAGATGCACGCGGTCGTAGCGACGGCCCACAATCACGGCATGAAAGTGACGGGCCATTGCCGGGCGAACGCCGGCATCAAGAACGCCCTCCGCGCCGGCTACGACGCCATCGAGCACGGCACCTTCATGGACGACGAGGCGCTCGAACTCTTATTGAAGCGCGATGTGCCCTGCGTCCCGGCGCTCTACTTCGAACTGGTCAGCGTCCAACGCGGGCCGGAATTCAACCTGTCCCAGCGCGTTATCGACGGCCACCAAGAAACCTTGGAAGCGGGGGCCGAGAGCGCCCGCAAGATCATCCGCGCCGGCGGTCGCCTCGGCATGGGCGGCGATTACGGCTTCGGTTGGAACCCCCACGGCGACTACGCCAAGGAGCTTTCTTTCTTCGTGAACTACGTCGGACTGACACCGTTCGAAGTGCTAAAGTGCGCGACGAAGACCGGCGCCGAAATCATGGGCCGCTCCCGCGAATTCGGCACGCTCGAAGCCGGCAAGCTTGCCGATGTCCTCGTCATCGACGGCGACGTGATTGCCGACATCCGAATACTCGAGGATCGTTCGCGCTTCCTCGCCGTGATGCAAGGCGGCATCGTCAAAGCGGGTCGATTGGCGAATTCACCGGGGGCCATGCGATGACATCCTTCTTCCCCTGCGGGCAAACCCGTCGCGAATTCGTCTGGCAGATGGGCGGCGGTTTCGCCGGCTTGGCGCTGTCGTCGCTGTTGGAGAACGACGGTTTCGCTTTCGGCGAAGGCCCGCTCGCCCCGAAGAAGCCGCACTTCCCGACCAAGGCGAAATCGTGCATTTTCCTCATGATGAACGGCGGGCCGAGCCAAGTCGATACATTCGACCCCAAGCCGACGCTCGAAAAGTTCGCCGGGCAACCGCTGCCGGAGGGGAAGAAGTTCATCAACTCCGGCGGGCGGACAGTCGGCTTCCTCACGCCGAGTTTCCGGAAGTTCCAGCCGGGCGGGAAAAGCGGATTGCCGATCTCGGACTTCTTCCC
>JANOSQ010000275.1:0-1881 GCA_031415915.1 Fimbriiglobus sp.
GCGCTCGGCGCACTTGTTCATGAAGTAATAACTGGTGAAGAGCACGAACGCCCGGCCCTGCGTTTTCTCGATGTACGCCGGCAAGCGATCTTGCACGGCCGCTTCGAACGCGGCCGACTGACTCGACGGATCGGGCATATCGCGGAACAGGTGAAGCTCGGCCTGCTCTTGGAAGTCGAACGGACTGCCGAGCTGTCGGGTCTTGGCCCCGTCCAACCCGAGCCGCGTTTGAAAGTGTTCGAAGCCATCCGGCCCGCCGGTGCTGAGCGTCGCGCTCGTGAGGATCGTCGCCGGGATCTTGGCGTAGAGCTGCTCCTTCAGCGCCGGGCCGACGTCGATCGGCGCACTCGCCAGCGTCACGCGGAGATTCCGCCCCGTGCGGACTTCGACCCAGTAGACGTGCCCGGCGAGTTCCTGCCCGAGCCACTCGCGGATCTCGTGCGCCGTGCTCGTCAACCGCTCCGCCCGGCTCGTCAGTTCCAGTTTTTCCTCTTCGCCGCTCTGAGCTTTGGCCAGCACCACCAACGCGGTCGTCAACTTCATGATGGCGTCGGTGATCGTATCCTTCACGGGGTTCGGCTGGCGCACCCGGCCGTTCCCCTTGCCCTGATTCGCGTGCCAGTGGTGAACCGACACGAAGAACCTCTCCGACGCTTGGCGAACCTCTTCGACCAAGCCGACCGACTCGGGATCGCCCAGCGTGGCGAGTACCCCTTTGTGGCTCCGCGCGGCGTAAAGCTGGTTCAACACATACTCAATTCCGCCTTGGCTCACGTTGATGCCGAGGTGATCGGCGGCCACATCTTCGAGCGTATGGCCTTCGTCGAAAATGACGGCGTGATAATCCGGGAGCACGCCGGCCCCGAGCCGGCGAAGTGCGAGGTCGCTGAAGAAGAGGGCGTGGTTGACGATGAGGATGTTGCCGCCGAAGGTGGCTTTGCGGGCCTTGTAGTAGAAGCACTCGTTGTGCGTCGGGCACTTCCGCCCCAAGCAATTGCCGCTGTCCGATTCGACGAGGTCCCAAACCGCCGGCAGCGGCGTGAGGGGAAGGTCGCTCTTACTGCCGAGGGGCGTCTGGCGCGACCATTTGCCGATGGCGATGAGTTGCTCGACGGCGACGGGATCGGTGAGCAGCGAGCCCAGTTTCACTTGGGCCGCGCGCATCCGCCGGAGGCTGAGGTAGTTCCCGCGCCCCTTAACGAGCACCGGCCGGAATTCTTGGGGCATCACCGATTTCAGAAACGGCACGTCCTTGCGGATGAGCTGTTCCTGCAAGCCGATGGTGTGGGTGCTGATGACGATGCGGAGATCGGGATTGGCCGCCACGGCGAGGATGGCCGGGACGAGGTAGGCGAAGCTTTTGCCGACGCCGGTGCCCGCTTCCACGAGCAACGGCTGCTTCTTGGTCAAAGCGTTGAAGACGGCCTGGGCCATCTCGACCTGTTGCGGTCGGGCTTCGAAATCGGGGAATTGCTTCGCGACGAGGCCGTCGGCCCCGAGGATTTCCTGAATCGTTGACATAGAGACAATTGTGGCGATCGAACGACGGGAACAACAGGCGAGTTGCGGCGAAAGTGCGAGAAAAAAAGCCGAACTGCAAACCGCCTCTCCCAACGGCTTGCAGTCCGGCTCGGCTTGCGCCTGACTCATGGAATGCACCCCGCGTGCCAATCGGGAAAACAAGGAATTCAGCCTGTTTCTGAGGATTGGTTCGGTCTGCTGTTGTGATCTTCAGCAATGAGTGCCAGAGAATCGCGCAGACAGGTCGGTTTGAGCGGATTTCAAGTGGCCGTATCGTGTGTCGTGAAAATGGATGTTTCCCCTCTCCCGGCTTTGCGGGTGAGGGGCCGGGGGTGAGGGAGCTTTTGTTTCAATACGCCC
>JANOSQ010000276.1:0-6933 GCA_031415915.1 Fimbriiglobus sp.
CTTGATGAACTTCGACTGGGCCGCTTCCTTGTCGGCGCTGGCGCCGATGATCACCGTGTCCTTGGGGAACTTGTCGGCGAGGTCGCGGAAGCCGCACGATTCCACGGTGCACCCGCTGGTGCTGGCCTTCGGGTAGAAGAAGACGACGACCGTCTTGCCCTTCAAATCGGCGATGCTGACGGTCTTCGCATCCTTGGCATCGGGCAGGGCTTTTTCAATCTGGGCGGCTTCGAGCGCGACGACGGGGAACTTATCCCCGGCTTTGACCTTGAGGGTCGAATCATCGGCCGCGGCAAAGCCGCCGACGAGGGCGACGGCGGCAGACGCGAACAGCGAACGGATCATGGGAAACTCCTGTGGTAGGCGGAGAGATGCGGAGAACCGCCCGGTGGGGCACCAATAGTTTCGCGTTCCCCACTGCCGAAGCAAGGGGGAGCAGGATTTTGCGGAGATGGCACTCGCTTCTGGTAGAATTTCGTGTGAAGTAGTTTGAGGCGAACGCTGTGGAACTGCCCATTCGATTCCCGATGGATGAGGATGTGATCGCCGAGGAAGCGGCGCGGTTTCGGGAACTCACCCCCGAATCCAAGCTCCGTACGATTCGAGGGATGATCGATACCGGCGAGTTCTTGATGCGGATATCTCGGAGGCGAGAGTTCATGCGCGAGTACAACGGGGAGCAAGAAGGCCAATTTCGCACGGCGGTTCAGGAGTTCATCGCTCGCCATGCCCGATGAGAACAGGATCTTGGCCGACGATTTGATACGGGCAGTCGACGCAATTTCGGTTCGGCCCCGTTCGGATCGACTGGCTCAAACCGATGTTGCCCTTGTACTCTAACGCACTCGTCGGTGCATCCGAATTGACTTGGACCGAGGGCCGCACGGTCCGTGTCGCCTCCGCCGAGGGGTTGATCCTGACCAAGATGGTCGCGTTCCGCCTCCAAGACCAAGTCGATATCGTCACGCTTCTCGCCGCCAACCGGGACGAGATCGACACCGCCATGATCCGAAACGAATGGGCACCGTATGCCCCGATCGAAGTGGAGCGCAGCGCTTGGTTGGAAGGCCAGATGGCGCGGATCGTGCCGGCTCCGAGAGCGGAATGAGGTCGCTGGCCCACGAGGAATTCCGGCGAATCGTCCTCGGCTTCGATTCGCAAATTCCCCAACAGCCGTTGACGGCGCGCGTTTCGCCGATTATTTATATAGAATTGGCGAAGAGTCCGGGCGTCGGCCCCATTCCCCCACTCAGGAGTCCGCGTATCCCCCCGTTCGACCGCAGCGCTGGCCCGCCGCGCCCGCCCACCGGCCCCCGCATGAATGAGCAAATCCGCATCACCCCGATCCGCCTCATCGGCGCGGAAGGCGAACAGCACGGCATCTTGCCCACGCTCCAAGCCCAAGAGATGGCCCGCGAACTCGGCATGGACCTCGTCGAGGTCGCCCCCACCGAGCGCCCGCCCGTCTGCAAGATCATGGACTTCGGCAAACACAAGTACGCCCAGTCCAAGAAGACGGCCCACAAGCCGCACCAGCAGAAGCTGAAGGAACTCCGCGTGCGGCCGAAGACCGGCGAGCACGACGTGGACACCCGCGTGAACCAAGCCCGCAAGTTCTTGGAGCACGGGGACAAGGTCATCATCAAGGTGCAGTTCCGCGGCCGCGAGATGCAGCACATCGAAGAGGGCCGGCGGATCATGGATCAGATGCTCGAGAAGCTGATCGACGTCTGCAAGATGGAGAAGCCCCCGGCGATGGAAGGCAAGCAAATGACGGCGCTGCTCGCCCCGAAGACCACCGGCGGGAAGTGACCTCGGGAGGTTCGCCATGCTGAAGTTCGAAGGCGTGATCCGCGACGGGGTGGTGGTGCCTGACGAGCCGACCGCTCTGAAGGACGGAACGCGCATCAAATTCTGGGAAGTGACTCCCGTAGCGGAGGAAGATCCCGAGCTCGACGACCTTCCGACATTCGCGGCAGCGTTCGGTGATTTGCGTGGGGCATGCCCGGATCTCCCGCCCGATCTCGCGGCCCAGCACGACCACTATCGCTTGGGGACGCCCAAACGATGAAGGTTTTCGTGGACAGCTACGCGTTCATCAGTTGGATCAACACCCTTGATTCATCGCATGCCATCGTCAACAACTTCATGGCGACTTACCGCGGTCGGTTCATCACGACCGAATGGATCTTGATGGAATTGGCGGATGGCTTGTCGCATCGCTCCGTTCGGGCGAAGACGCTGGAACTGATCCGCCGGGTTCGAACGAACCGCCTCTTTGAAATCGTCCCTTACGGCACTCCCATCTACCAAGACGGTTACGACCTTTTCGCCGCGCGGCCGGACAAAGATTGGTCGCTCACCGATTGCATCTCGTTCGCGGTCATGGATCAACGGGGCCTCACCGACGCGCTCACCGGCGATCACCATTTCGAACAAGCCGGCTTCCGGGCGATCTTCAAAGTCTGAGTCGCCCTCATCGCCCGCTCATGACTGCGATCGCCCCTACCGCCTATACTGCCCCGGTCGGATCCCAGTTCCCCGAGGCCCGTCCATGAATCGCATTCTCCTCGCATCCATCGCTGTCATCGGCTTGTCACTGCCGGCGGTCGCCGCGGATTGGCCGCAGTGGCGCGGCCCGGATCGCACCGGTATCTCGGCCGACAAAGGCCTGCTGCAAGAGTGGCCGAAGGATGGTCCCAAACTGATCTGGAAGCTCACCGACCTCGGCACGGGCTATTCGTCCCCGGCCATCGTCAAGGGTGTCATCTACATTCAGACGACCCGCAAGGGCGAAGAGTTCGCCGTGGCCCTCGACGAGAAAACCGGCAAAGAAACGTGGGCCACGAAGCTCGGCAAAATCGGGGTCAACCGCGGCCTGCAGTACCCCGGAACCCGCGCGACCCCGACCGTGGACGGCGACAAACTCTACTGCCTCGCGTCCGACGGCGAACTCAATTGCCTCGACACCAAGGGCAAAGTCGTTTGGCACAAGAACCTCGCCAAGGAATTCGACGGCGCGGTCGGGGCGTGGGCGTACACCGAGTCGGTGCTCATCGACGGCGACGCGCTGATTTGCACCCCGGGCGGGAGCAAAGCGACACTCGCCGCGCTCAAGAAAACCGACGGCAGCGTGATCTGGAAATCCGAAGTTCCGGGCGGGGACATCGCCGATTACGCCAGCATCATGATCGTCGAAGCGGCGGGGAAGAAGCAGTACGTGCAGTACATGCGGAAGGCCCTCGTCGGCGTCGACGCCAAGACCGGCAAGTTCCTCTGGAAGTACAACGCGACCCAAGATCAGGGCGCGAGTATGCTCACGCCGGTCGTGACCAAAAACAAAGTCTTCGTCGCCGGTGCCCGTAAAGGTGGCGGCTTGGTCGAACTCAAAGCCGACGGCGAAGGGGTCAGTGCGACGGAAGTTTACTTCGAGCGGGCCGTCGCCCCCGGCATCGGCGGAGCCGTTCTCCTCGACGGTTACCTGTACGGGCAATCGGGTGCGAATCTCTTCTGCGCGGACTTCGCCACCGGGAAAGTCATGTGGACGGACAAGTGCGTCGGCCCCGCTTCGGTGTGCTACGCCGATGGCCGGCTCTACGTCCGAGGTCACAGCGGTGAGATCGCCCTCGTCGAAGCCAGCCCCAAGGCCTACGCGGAGAAAGGGCGATTCAAGCAACCGGAGAAGACGAAGACCCCCGGTTGGCCGCACCCCGTCGTCGCCAACGGTCGGCTCTACCTCCGCGATATGGATGTGTTCCTCTGCTACGATGTCGAAGCGAAGAAGTAAAAGGTGCCCGATGCTCCGATTTCTCACGTTCGGATGGTTGCTCCTCGCCGCCCCATTCGCAAGCGGCGTCGAGGAACCGGCGACGCCCAAAGAGAAAGCCGTGCGGGCCGTCGTGCAATCGGTCGCCAAAAAAGCGGCCGAGGTTCAAAAGCTCCCGTTGAAAGAGCGACTGTCTGGCGATGCCCTGACCGATGCTTACATCCGCACGGCGGCGACGGCCGCAAACAAGCTCGACAAGTCGGTGCGCGCGGCGGGGTTCGTCATCGGCCTCGGGATCGCCCTCGACGATTCCAACACGCTCCGCGGGAACCCGCTGACGAAGAAGCTCGCCGCGACCGCGGAGAGCGCCGACGAGCGCAATGCCAGAATCAAAAACCTCGGTTCGCCGACCGTTCACGGGCGGCGGGATCTCTGCCAGCACTTCGCGGTGAGCGCCGCCCTCGCGGAGATCGTCGGCGCCGGCTTGGCCGAACTCGCCGGGGTCGCCAAAGAACAAGCCGATAAACTCGGTGGCAGCGGCTTCAGCTTCGCCGACTTGTGCGTCGACCTCGCCGGGATCGAATTCGCCAAGCGGATTCAAAAAGAACCGGCGATGCTGGAGAAACTGGCGAAAGACTTCAAGGTGGCCGACTGGGTGCCGGGCATCGAGGGACTGCGCGAAGGGTTGAACGAAGCCGCATTCCAGAAGGATTTCGGCGGGGTCGGCGATAAGCGCTACCAAGATCAATTGAGCGAGCTACGGAAACGCGTGGCGGCGGTCAAAGGTGCGAAGGGATCGTAACTCGGTAGCCGATTATTATTGTCACACTCGGTAACAACCGTTTGACGCGCCACCCATGGGCGCGGTAGTATGGCCCTAACCGTGAGATCCCTCTCACCCCCACGGCGTCGGCTCCGGATCGCACCCCACGCCGCCTGAGGTCGGGATATGCCCACATTCCCACGCCGGTTCCCCTTCGGATTGCTCTCCGCAGCGCTGCTGTTGAGCGCGATCACCGGCACCGCGGCCCAAGATCAACCCAAGCTGTCGGCGCCGAGCCTCGATTCGAACAAACTGCAAGCGGAAGCGGAAAAAGCCGAGCGGGCGGGCCAGTGGGACGCGGCCCTCGATCTCTACCTCAAAGCTTACCTCAGTGGCAAACCGACCCCCGAACTCCGGGATCGCATCCGCTTCTGCCTCCGCAACGTCACCCAACTCCAGCGCCACCGCGACCCGGCCTTCCAGCAGTTCATCCTGACTCTGCCGAGCGCCGACGCGCTGACCCTGTACACGGAAGCCCTCACCAAAATTCAATCGCACTACGTGGATCGCGACCGGGCCACATTTGAAAAACTGATGGCCGGGAGCTTGGACGAACTCGACCGGGCTTTGACCGATGCCGCGTTCCGCCATCAGCATTTGCCCGACGCCGGGGAACTGAAGGTCTTGAAGTTTCGCCAATCGCTCCGCGACGGTTGGCGGGCCAAGTTGCCGGCGACCGCCGGCGAAGTCCGCCGGGTCGCGCGCGACGTCATCATGAGCGCCCAAGCGAACCTCGGCGTCAAGAACCCCTCGGCCATCGTCTTGGAACTGCTCTGCGGGGCGTGCAGCGGGCTGGACGAATACACCGCCTACGTTGTGCCAAGCGGCCCCCAAGCCGAGCTCGCCGCGCCGATCCTCGAACTCGCCGGTTACGGCCTGCTCATTGCCTTCGATGGCAAAGGACTGTTCATCGACGCGCTGATCCCGAACTCGTGGGCCGCACTGCACAGCCCGTTCCGCAGAGGCGATTGGATCGCGCGGATCAACGACAAGCCGATGGTCGGTGCGACCCCCGCCAAGCTCCGCGATGCCATGAAGGTGCCCGCATCGCCGCTCGGGCACGATGTCGAATTGGCTTCGACCGACGAATACCAAGACGGGTTGAAGTTCCGATTGCCGACACCACTGCCGACAGTCTACGGGGCCGATGTGCTCAAGGGCAGCGTCGGTTACTTGCGACTGGCCGGGTTCAAAGAAACGACCGCGCGCGAACTCGACGACGCTATCGAATCGCTGAAAGCCCGGGGGATGAAAGCCCTGATCCTCGATCTCCGCGGCAACCCCGGCGGTTCCCTCACCGCGTGCATCGCCGCGGCGCAACGCTTCCTCCCCAGCGGCATCATCGTGACCACCCAAGGCCAAGCGGCCGAGTTCCACAATCGCATTTTCTCGTCCGACTCCGGCATGATGGCCCACGATATCCCCGTCGTGTTGCTCGTGGATACCAAGACGATGTCCTCCGCCGAGATCTTCGCCTCCGGGATGAAGGAGAACGGCCGGGCCACTTTGGTGGGCCTGCCCACCTTCGGCAAAGGCTTCGTGCAGTCGCCGATCCGCCTCGAATCGCTCGACACCGGCGATGCGCCGGGCAAGTCCGGATTCTTGGTGCTCTCGGTCGCCAGCGCCCACACCCCGCGCGGCGCGGGCATCAACGGCGGCGGGGTGACGCCCCACGTCACCGAAGTCGATCCCGAGCGCCAACTGGCCATCGCCGTGACCAAGGCCATCGAGCAAATCAATTCCCCGTCCCATTTGCCGACCCATCGCTGATGGAACTGACCTCCGCCGAGCAAACCGCTTTGATCACCCTGATCCGCTTGGCGCTCGCCGAGGATCTCGGCGAATCCGGGGATCGGACTTCGCTCGCCACGATCCCCGCGGAGAAACGGGCCTCGGCGAACTTCGTCGCGCGCGGCGCCGGCGTGGTGGCCGGGTTGCCGGTGGCGAAGATGGTTTGCGAGGCGGTCGATGCGCAACTGCGATTTGAAGCAAAATCCACCGACGGTTCTAGCGTCGCTCGCGGCACGGTGCTGGCCAGCGTCACCGGTTCCTTGCGGTCGATTCTCGCGGCCGAGCGCACGGCCCTCAACTTCCTGCAGCGGCTATCGGGAATCGCGACCCTCACCCGTCGATATGTCGATGCGGTCGCCGGGTTGCCGGTGCAGATTCTCGACACCCGCAAGACGACCCCCGGCTGGCGGCTCCTCGAAAAGTACGCCGTGCGGATGGGGGATGGCACCAACCACCGCGTCGGCTTGTACGATGCCATCTTGATTAAGGACAACCACATCGCCGGGATCGCCGGGCCGAACCCAGTGCGGCGAGCGGTGGAGTTGGCTCGGGC
>JANOSQ010000277.1:0-5014 GCA_031415915.1 Fimbriiglobus sp.
CCAGTCAATATTCCGAATCGGGGCGGAAAAGTCGGAACCTGTTGGACTTTGCAACCTTGCGCGGCGATCCCACAGCCCTACTTTGATTCCATGAAGTTGACCGAACGACTCACCGCGCAGATTTCCTACGACATCCGAAGCCGGGGCTCGAGCTACTACCTCTCGGGCCGGGTGAGGCTGGTTTCGTGTCACCCCACGGAGGTCTACTCCACCGTGCGGGGTTCCCGTTTGTACGATGTCGATTTGGAATTGTTGAACGGCACGATCAAAGCTTTTTGCACTTGTCCCTACGCCGAGTTGTGCAAACACATCTGGGCCACGATCCTCGCCGCGGGGCCCAAAGGCTTCGCCCAAGCCGCGGCGGAACTCCAACCGCTGACGCTTGAGCATGATGATCTCGAAAGCGACGACGATCCAACGCAGCGCCGGCCGTCGGCGCCCGTGCGCCCCGCACCATCCCCGAAACGGGAAAACTGGAAGGATCAACTCGATGCGTTGAGTCGGGATGTGGCCCCGGCTATCAACGGCTCCCACCGGACGGAAGTGCCCAACGGGGATCGCCAGTTGGTTCTCGTCGTCGATCTCCAAGCGAGCGAGTTGGCCCGCAAGCTCGTCGTCGACATCAACACGCGCGAACGGAAAACGAACGGCGAGTGGGGCAAGCCCCAAGCGAAATACGTGACCTCCGGATACATCGGCCAGTTGGCCGATCCGCTCGATCGGAAAATCGCAGCGCTGCTGGCCGGCGGAGAACGCCACGAGAGTTACTCGTACTCGTATGGCTCTTCGCAAGGGCTTTCGCGGTACGGGCTCGCCGGGCCGCTCCTCGATGCTCTGCTGCCCCTACTCGCGCAGTCGGGCCGCGTGGCGCTCCGCCGACCGGGGCGGCCGCCGCCGCCGCTCGAGGAACTCGTCGACGACCTCGATCCGCCGTGGGTTCTGAAGATCGGGGTGACGCCCGGCGAAACGGCCAAACAGTGGATCCTCTCCGGATATCTCCACCGCGGCGACGAGTCGATGCCGCTCGCCGCGCCCATGCTGATCGTGCCGGGGTTGGTGATCTGGAACGGACGCTTCGGCCGGTTCGACGATTCCGGTGGTTATTCGTGGGTGACCTCCCTCCGCAAGATCGGGCGGATCGTCGTCCCCACCGCCGGCGTGGATGACCTGATCGCGCAGTTGCTCCGGCTCCCGCAACTCCCTTCGTTGGTACTGCCGGAGGAACTGCGCTTCACCGAAGTCGCGGTAGCGCCGACGCCCCGTTTGGTCGTCAAACCGCCGAAGCAGGCGAATCCCTACGGCACGTCGATGCTGCAAGCGGAACTGTCGTTCGAGTACGATGGCGTGGAAATCCCGGCCCTCCCGTTCACGCGGGGATTCTTGAAAGCCGAAGGCCGATGCTTCGTTCTGCGCGATCCGGCGGCCGAACAAGCGGCGGATCGCGAACTGGATCGATTGGGAGTACGGCTCGCCTGGACACGGGGCGAACAAAAACTCGAACTCAAACCGTCGCTGTTGCCGAAGCTCGTCCGCGAGTTGGTGCCCGCCGGGTGGAAAGTCGAAGCCGACGGCAAACTCTACCGGCAAGCGGGCGAGTTGAAGTTCAAAGTCCGCAGCGAACTCGATTGGTTCGACCTCGACGGCTCGGCCGACTTCGGCGGGCGCCTCGTCCCGTTCCCGCGCTTACTCGAAGCTCTGCGCCGGGGCGATTCGAGCATTCCCCTCGACGACGGCACGTTCGGCATGGTGCCCGAAGAGTGGCTGAAAAAGTACGGTCTGCTCGCCCAGATGGGCAAAGTCCAAGGGGACTCGATCCGCTTCTCCAAGGCGCAGGTCGGTGTGCTCGACGCGCTGCTCGCCTCGCGGCCCGAAGTGACCTTCGACAAGCAATTCGCCAAGGCGCGGGATCAACTCCGCAAGTTCACGGGCGTCGCCGCGGTCGATCCGCCCAAGGGATTCCGCGGGGAACTGCGGGAGTACCAGCGCGAAGGCTTGGGTTGGCTCCGGTTCATCCGCAAGTTCGGCTTCGGCGGCTGCCTCGCGGACGACATGGGCTTGGGCAAGACCGTGCAAGTGCTCGCGCTGCTCGCCGGGAAGCGCACCGGCCCGGCGCTCGTGGTCGTGCCCAAGTCGCTGATTTTCAACTGGAAATCGGAAGCGGCGAAGTTCGCCCCGAAGTTGAAGGTGCTCGACCACACCGGTTCGTTGCGCGACCGCACCGGGGCCAACTTCAAAGACTTCGACATCGTCCTGACGACCTACGGCACCCTCCGCAAAGATGCCGAAACGTTCGCCGAATTCAAGTTCGACACCTGCGTATTGGACGAATCCCAAGCGGCGAAGAACGCCGCGACCGAGACGGCCAAGGCGGTGCGCGTGGTGCAAGCCGATCACCGGATCGCGATGAGCGGCACGCCGGTCGAGAATCACCTCGGCGAACTCTGGACGCTCTTCGACTTCCTCAACCCCGGAATGCTCGGGCGCGGGATGGTCACCGGCACGCTCGCGGGGTCGATCCGCAACCCCGATCAGGAAACCCGCGAGATGCTCGCGAAGGCGCTGCGGCCCTACATCCTGCGTCGCACCAAGGATCAGGTGGCGAAAGATCTCCCCGCGAAGTCGGAGCAGACCGTTTTCTGCGATCTCGAACCGGCCCAGCGCCGGCTTTACGACGAACTCCTGGCCCACTACCGGCAGTCGCTGCTGGCGCGCGTCGATTCCGTCGGCTTGGCGAAATCGAAGATCCACGTGCTCGAGGCGCTGTTGCGCCTGCGCCAAGCGGCCTGCCATCCGGGGTTGATCGACAAAGCGCGGCGCGGGGAAACGAGCGCGAAGCTCGACGTGCTGCTGCCGCAACTCCGAGAACTCGCCGAGAGCGGGTGCAAGGCGCTCGTCTTCTCGCAGTTCACGTCGCTGTTGGCGATCGTCCGCGACCGTCTCGACGCCGACGGGGTGAAGTACGAATACCTCGATGGGAAAACGAACGACCGCGCCGCGCGGGTCGAGAAGTTCCAAAGCGACCCGACTTGCAAGCTCTTCCTCATCAGCCTCAAAGCGGGCGGCGTCGGGTTGAACCTCACCTCGGCGGAATACGTGTTCCTGCTCGATCCGTGGTGGAACCCGGCTGTCGAGGCCCAAGCCATCGACCGCACGCACCGCATCGGCCAGACGAAACCGGTCTTCGCCTACCGCTTGATCGCCCGGGGAACCGTCGAAGAGAAAGTGCTCGCACTGCAGCAGAGCAAGCGCGAACTCGCCGACGCGATCCTCGGCGGCGACGGCCGGCTCATCACCGACCTCAAGCGCGAGGATTTGGAATTGCTTCTGTCGTGAATCATTTTTCCAACCCGAAGCTCCGCAGGATGAACTTCATTTGCGTGCGCGGGTAGTGGCCGCCGATGATCCCGTGGCGCGAGGTCGGGTAGACCATCACGTCGAAATCCTTGTTCGCCTTTTGCAGCGCTTCGATGAACTTCAGGCTGTTCTGGGCGTGGACGTTGTCGTCCACCAGGCCGTGGACGATCAGCAGCTTGCCGTGGAGGTTCGAGGCCCCCTTGAGCACCGACGATTTCTCGTACCCGGCGGCGTTGTCCTTCGGCAGACCCATGTAGCGCTCGGTGTAGATGCTGTCGTACAGCGACCAATCGGTGACCGGCGCCCCGGCGATGCCGGCGATGAACTTCTTCGAGTGCGTCAGCGCGTAGCCCGCCATGTAGCCGCCGTAACTGTGGCCGCTCAGGCCGACGCGAGTGGTGTCGGCCCACGGGTTCTTGCCGATCCAATCGACCGCCGTCTCCAAGTCTTTGAGTTCCCCCACGCCGAGTTGCTTGAAGCAGGTCCACGCCGACTGGGCGCCCTGCCCGCTGGCGCTGCGCGGATCGACGCGGAACACCACGACGCCCTGCGCCGCCAAGATCTGCTCGAAGCCACCGCGCGTGCCGGCGCCGTCCTTCACCGTCGGGGCGTGTGGGCCGGCGTAGGTGAGAATCCAGATGGGGTAGCGATTACTCGCGTGGAAGTCGGGCGGGTAGGTGATGGCCGCATCCATCGTGAAGCCGTCGGCGGTCGGGATCTTCACCCGCTCGTACTTGCCGTAGTGGAATGCTTCGCGTTCGTGGGAGGAGTTGCTGTCGAGCACGCGCACCGGCTTGCGAATGAGTTCGCGGAGCACCGTTTGCACGGGCGTTGAATCGTTGCTTTGGCGGTCGATGTAGAACGCCCCCTTCGGCGCCAGTTCGATGGCGTGCGTGCTATCGGTCTGCGTCAGAATGGTCACGCTCGCCGGGTCGCGGAGGTTCGTCATCAGGAAGTCGATGCCGGTGGCGCTGCTGGCGTTGGCTGTGAAATAGATGTCCCCGCTCGCTTCGTCGATGCGTTCGATGCTCTTGATGTCGAAGTTGCCGACCGTGATCGGCTGGATCAACTTGCCGTCGGCGGCGTAGTGGTAGAGGTGCTTCCAGCCGGCCCGTTCGCTGAGGATGAGGAACGAACCATCCTTCAGCCAATGCGGTTCGCCCAAGTCTTCGACCCAGGCTTTGGTCGTCTCGCGGAAGAGGACTTTCGCTTTCGCCGCGGCGTCGGGCCACGTGGCGAAGTCGAGCCACGTCTGCTCGCGGTTCTGTACGTAAGCGAAGGGCACCGGGGTTTTCCCCGGCACCCAGCCGACGCGGGCGATCACGGTGGCGTCGGCTTTGTATCCTTCCAGATTCAAGAACACCGGCTTCGGTTTGTCCTCGCCGAGCGTCACCACACCGATGCTGACGAGCGGGTTCGGATCGCCCGCCTTCGGATAGTTGATCGTTTGCGGCGTCCCGCGCGGCGTCGTCGAATTCAACACGTTGAACTTAGGCACTGGCGCATCGTCGAAGCGCAGAAACGCGATGGCGCTCGAGTCGGGCTTCCACCAATAGGCGGCGCCATTGCGGTTGAAGATTTCCTCCTCGTAGACCCAGTCCCCGCGGCCGTTGAGGATCTCGGCGGTGCCGCCGTCGGTGGTGAGTTGCGTGACTTTGGT
>JANOSQ010000278.1:0-3314 GCA_031415915.1 Fimbriiglobus sp.
GGTCATCTAGTTCGTCAGGGTCAGCGAGGACCCGGTTCGCGGCCGTCGCTCGCGCGTCCGGCTAACAACACCGGAGGAATCGATGGCGATCGCCATTTTCACGACGTGGACGACGTATGGGACATGGTTGCCCGGCGATGAGCGGGGTTGGTATAAGCATGGCGAAGGCGTTCGCGACCCCGATCAACTGCGAAAGTTTGCCGTGTCGCTGCTGATGAACGAACGTGCCATCTCGCTCGATCTCGATCAAAGACGAATCGTGGAAGAAACCATCGTCGAACACTGCACGATCCGAAATTGGGTGCTTCATGCTGTGAATTGCCGGACGAATCACGTGCACGCAGTCGTAACGGCCCCGAACCGCGATATCGAAGTGCCCCGCGAGCAATTCAAAGCTTGGTGCACGAGGAAACTGAAGCTACGGGAAAATCCGATGTGCCCTATCCGCGAGAATTGGTGGACTGATCGCGGCTGGGATGAATACATCGATGATGATGCGTCGCTTGCCGGAGTGATCGAATACGTCATGGAGCGTCAGTAATGGCGCTTTTATTAGCCGGACGCGCGAGCGACGGCGGCGATCCGGATCCCGGAATGTCCCAAGCCCATTGAGTGTCCGATTCGCAGCCGTCGCTGGCGCGTCCGGCTAACAAGAGGTTCCCTCCCATGCTCCGCTTCGCTTGCCTCGTACTCCTGCTCCTCCCCGCTCTCGCGGCGGCGCAATCGGACAACAAAATCACGGGGCCTACAAACCCCATTGAAGACCGCTTCCTCGAGTTCGTCAAGGCGGGCGAACTTTCCGGGGCGGTGCTAGTCGTCGGCATCAAAGAGGGAATAAAAACTCACGTAGTCGTCGGTCAAGCAAACCTCGAAACCAAAATCCCGATGGAGAAAACCACCCTCTTCCGCATCGCGTCGATGACGAAACCGATCACGGCCATCGCCATCATGATGCTGGTGGACGAAGGCAAGCTGAGCGTCGAAGACGCGGTGGAGAAACACCTGCCCGAATTCAAAGGGCAGAAACTCGCGGTGAAGGTGCTGTCGAATCGGAAGGGGGACGTGCCACCGAACACGTATCGGATGATCGCCCCGAAGCGACCCATCACCTTGCGCGACTTGCTGACCCACACCTCGGGCATGGGCAACTACCCCATCGGCCTCGCCGACCTGTACACCAAGCGGAACTACACGTTGTCGGAAGCGACCATTGCCGTGTCGCAAGTGCCGCTCGTCCGCGAACCCGGTGAAGAGTGGAGCTACAACAACCCCGGCATCGACACCCTCGGCCGCATCGTCGAGGTGGCGAGCGGGATGAGCTTCGAGAAGTTCCTGCAAACGCGGATCTTCGATCCGCTCGGCATGAAGGATTCGACCTTCTACCCGACCGCGGAACAGGCGAAGAACACGGCGATCACCTACGGCGTCAAGGACGGCAAGCTCGTCGCGGCGCCGAACAATCTGCTCGATGTGAAGGCGAATCCGAAACACCCCGTGCCGGCGGGCGGCTTGTACTCCACCGCGGCCGACCAAGCCAAGCTCTACCGGTTCATGCTGAACAATGGCAAGCTCGGCGACAAGCAATTGTTGAGCGAGAAGAGCTTGAAACAGATGACGACAACGCAGACGGACAAGATCAAGACCGGCTTCGTCGACGGCATGAGCTGGGGCTTCGGCTGGCAGGTCGTCGCGGAACCCAAAGGGGCCACGGAGATGCTGAGCGCGGGCACCTACGGCCACGGCGGCGCGTTCGGCACCCAAGGCTGGATCGACCCCAAGAAGGGGGCGTTCTACATCCTGATGATCCAACGCACGGGCATCCCCAACGGCGACGCGTCCGAGTTCCGCAAGGAGTTCCAACGGCTCGCGGTGGAGTTGCTCAAGTAGCGGTGGCCACTATGCTGTGGCCATCCCTCTTTCCCGGAGCACCCATGGCCATCCCGCCCCTCGCCATCGGCGTCTGCAGTTGGTCCCTCCAAGTCACGAGCATCCCCGAACTCGCCGGGTTCATGGGGGAACTCGGGATCGATGTCGTCCAAATCGCCTGCGGCGACCCGCACCACGCCTCGTGGGACGAAGGCGAGGCGATGCCCGCCGCGGCGCTCGCGGCCGGGTTCCAGATGTCCGGGGCGATGCTCGGCTTCCCCGGCGAGGACTACACGACCCCTAAACACATCGAACGCACCGGCGGCTTCGGCGACCCGGCGACCCGGCCCGAACGCCTCGAGCGCTTCAAGTGGGCGCTCGCCCGGACAAAAGAACTCGGCCTGAACGACATCATGCTCCACGCGGGGTTCCTACCCGCCGTCGGCGATCCCGGGCGGAAGGCGTTCCTCGACACGTTGGCCGAGGTTTCCGACCTCGCGGCGGCGCAGGGGATCGTCGTGGGATTCGAGACGGGCCAGGAATCGGCGACGCTGTTGCGGAGGACGCTCGACGACTTGAAGTGCCCGAATTTGAAAGTGAACTTCGACCCCGCGAACATGCTGCTCTACGACATGGACGACCCGCTGACGGCGCTCGAGGTACTCGGCCCGGACATCCGCAGCGTGCATTTGAAGGACGCCAACCGGCCGACGGTACTCGGGGCTTGGGGCAGCGAAGTCCCCTTGGGGCAGGGCCAAACCGACACGCGGGCCTTCGTGAAGAAGCTCGTTGCGGTCGGCTACCGCGGCACCTTGTGCATCGAGCGTGAGGTCGGCACCCAAGCCGAACGCTTCGCCGACATCGCCCACGGCGTGCGGTTTTTGAAAGAGTGCTTGGCGGAGGGATAGAGGATGTTCCCGAACGTCCTCACGCGGCGACCGTCAACCCTGAAACCCGCCCGACGAGCCGGACGCGTCAGCGACGGACCGCATGGCAAACCGTGTGTTCCCGGAAGCGGATGTTGGGCAATCGGTCCGTCGCTCACGCTTCCGGCTCGTATGGTCTCCGGAGTGATACCCGACGAGCCGGACGCGTCAGCGACGAACCTCATGGCAAACCGTGTTGCCACCCCTACCGCTTCAAGAACCACTCCATCAAACTCCAACCGGGGTCGAAGGCCAGCGGACTCGCCGCGGCGGTCGATTCGTCGTAACTCGACGCACCATCCGGTTCGATGCCGGTGCCGGCGATGGCGAACGGCACCGCGCCGTACGCGTGGGCGCGGGTCGCCAACGTGGTGCGGTGATCCGGTTCGACGAGGATGCGCCAATCGCCGTGCTTCGGCAATTCTTCGAGCAGCGGGCCGACGATGTGCCGGTCGATGTTCTCGAGAGCTTTCACTTTCTCGTGGGGCAACCCCTCGTGCGACGCTTCGTCCGGCGCTTCGA
>JANOSQ010000279.1:0-4032 GCA_031415915.1 Fimbriiglobus sp.
TACCCAGCAGCGCGACCGCGAGTACCCTCGGAAATCCATCGATGAGGCGCCACGTCCCGGGCAAGCGGGCGATCAGGGCACCCAACGGCCAGCTCAGTGCCAAGAGTTCGAGCCAGGCTTGCAACTTCTTCCACTCGTCCACGCTCGGCTGGCCGGGTTCGGGGTTCAACTCCCCCAGCGGGATCAGCGTGACTCGGGCGGAATCCTTCGCCCGGTGGTAGAGCACCGCCGGGCTGGCGGTCAGATCGAGCGGGAGCAATTGGACGAGCAGCGCGAAACTCGCATAGGCCAAGAGCAGGGCGGCCGGGTTCCCCTGTTGACCGGGTTGGGCGAACGCCCCGCGGAGTTTGTCCGTTATCCACTGCCCGCGGAGCACCCAGAGCAGCACGCCGACGGCGGCCCCCATCCCTTGTGCCCAGACATCCGAACCGGCGCAGGTGCGACCGGGGAAGTAGAGCTGCCCGAATTCGACCGCCGCGGCGAATGCGACGCAGACCGGCAGGATCGCCAACCCCGCGAGCGCGGCTTGCGGCCGCGATGGTCGATCCACGCGCAGCGCGGCCAAACCGCAGAATCCGAGCGGGACGCCGAGCAAGAGGTTGGAAACCCAATCCGAGCGCGACTGCATCGCCAAGCGATTTTCCATCGCCCACTGGAAAGCATCGACCGTTTCCGGCCACGGGCGATCCCGGTAGTGGAAGGGGACGTAGCTGCCGTAGAGCGTGAAGGCGACGACGCCCAACGCGAGGAGGGCGTACGTCCGCGGGCCGAGAAAGCGCGGGGTCATCCGGTCGCTCCCCCGGCGGGGGGGGCGTGTGGCTTCCAGGTCGCCGCCATCGCCTGCCGTTCCGCTTCTTCGCGTTTGATCTTCTCCGCCGCTTTCGTCAGCGACGCCTTCGTGATTTCTTCCATCGACGCGAACTCGACCGGCACGATGATCCAGTCGATCAACTTGAACTCGAGCCAGACCATCGCGAGGGCGAACGGCATCATCAGCCAGCCGGCGAGGTCGTGGACGACGAAGTCGCCGAGTTCCTTCCAGCCCGCGTGGTAGACCAAGCCGGTCACGACGATGCGGCCGATGTTGCAGAGCACCGCGATGGGGATCGAACTCGCGACGATGGCGAGCCGGTCCCACTTCGACCGAGACGGCGGGCAAAGAAACGCGATGGCCACGGAGAGGGCGACGAACGCCAGCAGCATACTCAGGCCCGAGCAGGCTTCGGCGACTCCGAGTTCCGTTGTGCCGATGTGGATGACCGTGCCGGTGTTGTACGTCGGGAACCCGAGTAATTGCAGGACGTACGTGCCCCCTTTGGCGGCGATCAGACGGAGGCGGTTGCTCAGTTGCACCTCGGCGGTGAACGGCAGCGGCAACGCCAGCAGCAGGAACACGAGGCCGGGCCACGCCCACTTCAGCCCCTTCCAGCGGCCGAAGAACATCGTGGCGATCCCGGCGAACCCGAGCACAATGGCGAATCCGCGGGCCAGTTCCTTGCCGTAGTTGAAGTCGGCGACCTCCCGGAGAGAGAGTCCCGCCGCCACCGCGAAGAACGGGACGCCCCAACCATCGGGGTAGCCAATCGACTCCGGGATCAGATTGCGCCGGCGCCACAACAGATAGGCAGCGCACGGGGGAACCAGAAAGCCGTGCGAATAATCGGCCTTCGTCCACTGGTTCAGCAAGTCGAGCGCGCCATTGTAAAACACCAGCAGCATGAGCGCGGTCACGCCCAATACGAGGGCCTGCCAGGCGCGGTCGGTTTTCAATTGCTCTCGGGTCAACATCCGCACGGGGCACGATCCTCGGGAACGCTCGCTCGCAATCTATTACTGCATCGGAACGGGGCGGATTCGTCAACCCGCATTTCAGAACGGGGTGAGTCGAGCAATTATTCCCAGTTCTCCCCTCTCCCGGCTTTGCGGGAGAGGGGGCGGGGGTGAGGGGTATTCGAAATCAAGACACCCTCACCCCTACCCTCTCCCGCAAAGCCGGGAGAGGGTGCCGAAACTTCACAATCCCGAGGTGCATCCTCCCAGACGACTGACCGCATCCAACTCTAGTGCGCCCCGCGCCGCCGGGCATCGGATCGGGCGGGAATTCCGTGACCGAAGTGTTACACCGCCCCGCCAACGGGTTTGGTATGCTGATCGTTCTGAATTCGAGGAACGCACCCCCACCAAAATCGAGGTCGATCATGGATCGGTTCCGCGCCCTGATTCTACTGGCTGCTTTCGCCCTCTTCGGCATCCGCGGGAGCGGGCAACCCGTGCCGACGCCGGGCAACCCGGACTCGAATTTCGATAAAGTCGCCAAGGCCAAGCCGCTCGGCGGCGAGTGGGAAGTCCTGTTCAGCGACGACAGTTCGATGAAGTTCACCCTGCTCGAAGACCAGTTGTTGCTCCAAACGCCGCACGGACCGCTGACGATCCCGACCAAAGACATCCGCAAAATCGAATTCGGCGTGCGGTTGACCGGCGACGAACAACGGGCGTTCGACGAAGCGCTGACGGCGGTCGCCAGCAAAGACGCCAAGAAGCGCGAAGAGGGAAAAGCGACGCTGAAGACGCTCGGGATCAAAATCGCGCCGTTCCTGAAATCGGCCATTCGCAAGGCCGACGCCGACAGCCTCCCCCACTTGGAGCAGGCTTACGTTTCCGTGGCCGGCGACCGCACCGCCCGGGATCAACTGCCCAAAGAATTCGACACGATCACCACGGACGAGTCGCAATTCGCGGGCAAAGTCACCAACTCGCAGTTGAAGATCAACACCTTCCAATTCGGCGAGTTGAAGCTGAAAATCGCGGACGCCAAAGCGCTGCAATTCGGCGGTCTCACCGGCGTCATCGACGCGAACTTGGAGATCGTTGAACCGGCGAACTTCTACCAATTGTTCCAAACCCACATGGGCAAGACCGTCGGCATCAAAGTCACCGGCGGCAACAACGGCACGGTCTGGGGCACCGGCATTTACACGGCCGATTCCAACATCGGCATCGCCGCAGTCCACGCCGGGGCGATCAAAGTCGGTGACACCAAGGTGATCAAAATCCGCATCACGCGCGATCCGGGCGGCTACGTCGGCTCGACCGCCCACGGCATCACCAGCAACCCCTACGGCCAATACCCCACCGGTGCCTACGAGATCCTGCTGAAGTAGTCCATTTCGAACCCCGAGGACAATGCGATGCGATGTCTCCCCATCCTGATCGGTGCGCTCTGGCTCGTCCACTCACCGACGCTACTTCGGGCGGCCGATCCCGAACCGACGCACTTCGCCCGCGTGGAAATCCGCGGTACGCTCGGCCCGCGCACCGGCGCCGGCAAGCACACCTACCAAGTCACGGTGAATCAGGGCAAGCTCACGCAAAACCTCCATCTCGATTTTGCCGGGGATCCGGCGAACACGAAATCCGCCAAAGAGTGGGAAGGCTCGGACGTTGAAGTGACCGGCGACTTGCAAGTCGACTTGCTCTGGGACGGCAAGAAGAGTTGGGGAACCGCGGTGGTGCTCAAGGTCAAGACCTTCAAGAAGACCGCGGTCGAAAAGCCGAAGAAAGATGGCGATGCCGGGAAATTGATCGGAACGTGGATGTGGGTCGGCGGCGACCAATACGGGAAAGCGATGGTGGAGAAACATTACGAGAACTTCGGGCTCGCCATCGACGCGAACGACTGGACGTATTTGAACGAAGGGAAAAAAGGCCTCCTGCACCATTACCGAATCGATCCCGAGGCCAGGCCCAAAACCATCGACTTGGATACCGTCAATACCCGCGCGTTGTTCCACTACCAAGGTTTATACTAACTGTTCGGCGACACGATCAAAATCTGCATCGGCGTAAAGAAGCGACCGACGGATTTCAAAACGACCGAGGATGGGAAGTCTGGGTACATCTACGTGTTCAAGCGGCAGTGATGTGCTGCGGTCCCGGCCCGGCCTACCATCTTTGTTGGAGTTCAACCATTAGGTTGTCTTAGTCCGGCCGAGTCTTCGAGGGCGGACGCCCGCGCTGTCGGGGCTCGAAGAC
>JANOSQ010000280.1:0-2229 GCA_031415915.1 Fimbriiglobus sp.
CTTGGGCTTCAAAGCGGGTGAGAAGCGGGTGTACCAGACAGGTGAAACGGTCACGCTCGTGGTTCGAGTTCGTAACGTCGGGAAGGAAGCGGTGGAGTTCAAGCACATCTGGGCGTACTTCGTTGAGAATCCCCCGACGGTCACCGATGGCGATGGCAAACCTGTGCAACTACCAAAACCCCTGGCTGAAGGAGTGCACCTGCCTCGCAATCCCAGCATAGCGCCTGGAAAAGAAGTCGACCTGTACGACTGGGACGTTAAGTTTCTACCGAAAGGCGATAACAGCAAGGGGAACCGCGTCATTCTTGGTACGGGCAAGTTCAGCGTACAGTACGATCGGATCGTTGGCCCAACCAGCGCCAATCCGCAAGACCCTAATCCTGCAATGAGCAAACTCGCCACCGGAAAGTTGGAACTCGAGGTGAAGGAATCGGAGAAGCAGCCGCCGGAGAAAGAAGCCTTCACCGCCTGGGGCAAGGAAGTCGGCCGCCTGCAAGCGGGCTTGGGCTTCAAAGCGGGCGAAAAGCGGGCCTACACCCACGGCGATGCTGCCACATTGCAAGGTGAGACAGCCACACTAGTCGTTCGGCTTCGTAACGTCGGCAAGGAGGAAATCAAGTTTCAGTACCTCCGCCAATACTTCATTGAGAACCCGCCCACCGTGACGGATGCCAAGGGCAAATTGAAGCAGCTCGGCAAGGTCTCCGCTTTCGGAGAACACATTCCTCAAGAAGTGAAGCTGGCGCCGGGGAAGGAAATCGAGCTTTACGAATGGAAGCCATATCTCGGGTCGGGAAACGAAGAAGGTAACGCATCAGTTACTTGAAGTCCGGCTGGCGCCCGGCATCGGTATCGGGTAAGTCTATGGGACCGTGATCGCTTCCCCGCCGACACCGACGACCGCCCTCGAACCCGCCTTCTTGGCCGCGTTTCGCGGCGGCACCCTCACCGAATCGCAGGCCGAAGCGTTCGCCCACCGCGATCCCCTCGAACTCAAATTCCTCCTGCTCCAACTCTCCGCCGCCATCGCGCTCGTCGCGATGTCCGCGGGGCCGCACGCGCCGTCGAGCGCGTGGCCGCCCGGTTCCAAACCGGCCCCCAAGGCCCGCCCCAAAAAGCCCGGCGCCAAGCCCGGCCACGAGGGCCACAGCCGGCCCAAACCCCAACGCATCGACCGCGTCGTCGTCCACCCCCTGCCGCCGTGCCCCTGCTGCCGCGGCCCGCTCGCCGACGGCAAGGCCCCGCGCAAACGCGTCATCGAAGACATCCCCGCCAACCTCAAAGTCGAAGCGGTCGAGCACGTGATCCCGCGCGGCTACTGCAAAGCGTGCGACAAACAGTTCGAGCCCAAAGTCCCCGACGCCCTGCCCAACGCCGCCATCGGCCACCGCGCCGTGGTGCTCACGGCCTGGCTGCACTTCGGCCTCGGCACGACGACGAGCCAAGTCGTCGAAGTCCTCGGCGGCCACCTGCAAGTGCCGATCTCGGCCGGCGGACTGACCGACATCTGGCACCGGCTCGCCGGCGTCTTGCGGCCGTGGTACGACGAGATCCGCGACCTCTGCCGCGACGCCCCGGTGCTGCACCTCGACGAGACCGGCTGGCGCACGGCCGGCCGCGACGACTGGCTCTGGTGCGCGACCGCCCCGGGCGCGACCTACTACTGGATCCACGAATCGCGCGGCCGCGACGCCCTGGGCGACTTCTTCGCCGAGGAGTTCCAAGGGGTGCTCGTCACCGACTTCTGGCGGGTCTACGATTCGGTGGCGAAGTACCAGCAGAAGTGCTGGCCCCACTTGCTGCGGGACTTGAAGGAGGTCGATGCGAAGGCGGCGGACGCGGAGTGGGCGGGGTTCTCGAAGAGGCTGAAGCGGATTTACGCCGACGGCATCCGCTTGAAACTCGCGCGCGACGACTTGGGCGAAGCGGTCTTCGACGGCCGCGTGGCGGCCTTGCACGGGCGCCTGCTCGACTTGGGCCTGGCCGAGTGGACGCACCCCGACGCGCGCCGGCTGGCGAAGCGGCTGGTGGCCTATTGGGAGTCGCTGCTGCGGTTCGTGGATCACCGCGCCGTGCCGGCGGACAACAACCGCGCCGAGCGGGAGATCCGCCCGGCCGTGCTGATGCGCAAAGCCAGCTACGGCAGCGGCAGCGACCGCGGCGCCGACACGCGCGGCGTGCTGATGAGCATCTATCGCACCCTGAAACAGCGCGGCGTGGACGTGCTGA
>JANOSQ010000281.1:0-1820 GCA_031415915.1 Fimbriiglobus sp.
TCCGTCGGCGCCCCGAAACTGGTGCCGTTCTGTAACACTTCCACGGTCGCCTTGACCACGGCGGGGTGGGCGTGGCCGAGAATCATCGGGCCCCACGAGCCGATGAAGTCGAGGTAGCGGTGCCCATCGATGTCGAAGAGATGCTGGCCGTGACCTTTGGCGATGAAGATGGGGCTGCCGCCGACGGCGCCGAAGGCGCGGGCCGGGCTGTTCACGCCGCCGGGGATCGAACGCTGGGCGCGGGCGAACGCCGCGAGGGACTTCGGGCGGTCGAGGTTCGACCATTTCGAGAGGGGCATGGGCATTCCTGAGAATTCTCTCACCGGTGCGGGGGGCGTCGTGTACAACCTACACGTCATTGTTAGCCGGACGCGCTAGCGACGGCGACGCACCGGGCAGCGGAATGGCCAACAAACTGACGCACCCGAATCGTGGCCCTCGCTGGCGCGTCGGGCTAACTAGATGTGACCATCGGATCGGGGTCGAACCATGCGCGGACTGCTGTCGACTTTCTCTTTGCTTATCGCCATTGCAACCCTCTCCGCCCAAGAGCGCGCGCTGAAATCGGACGATTTCAAATCGATCCCGCTGCGCTCCATCGGACCGGCGTTCACGCCCGGCCGCGTCGGGGACATCGCCGTCGATCCCAAGAATAAGAGCACCTGGTATGTCGTCTTCTCCTCCGGCGGCGTCTGGAAAACGACCAACGCGGGGACGACGTGGAAGCCGATCTTCGACGAGGCGGGATCCTATTCCGTCGGCTGCGTCACCATCGACCCGAATAACTCCGAGACGATCTGGGTCGGCACCGGCGAGAACCAATCGCAGCGGAGCGTTGGCTACGGCGACGGCGTTTACAAATCGACCGACGGCGGCACGACCTGGAAAAACATGGGTCTGAAGAACTCGGAGCACATCGCCAAGATCATCGTCCATCCCGACGAATCGGACTCGGTTTACGTCGCGGCGCAAGGGCCGCTCTGGGCTAAAGGTGGTGACCGCGGCGTGTTCAAAACCCAAGATGGGGGCGTCACTTGGAAGAACGTGCTCGAAATCAGCCAAGATACTGGCGTCACCGATCTCGTGATGGATCCGAACAAGAACTTCCAACTTTACGCGGCGAGCTACCAACGTCGGCGCGGCGTCGGTGTCCTCATCGGCGGCGGGCCCGAGTCGGCGATTCACAAGACCATCAACGGCGGCAAGTCGTGGAAGAAACTGACCGAAGGGCTTCCCGACGCAGATAAGGGCCGCATCGCTCTGGCGATCTCCCCGCAGAAGTCGAACGTCGTCTACTCGTTCTTCAACACCGCGAAGGAAGGGGCCTTCTACCGCAGCGAGGACAGCGGTGCGACGTGGGCCCGCCAAAGCGCTTTCACCGTCCTCGACTGGCAGTACTTCGGCCGCATTCTCACCGATCCGAAGGAGTTCGACCGCGTCTGGATCATGGACATCAGCCCGGCCGTGTCCGACGACGGCGGGAAGAAATTCACCAAGCAGCAGTGGGCTGTGCATCCGGATCACCACGCTCTTTGGATCGATCCCGCGGATAAAGCCCACCTGCTCAACGGCAACGACGGCGGCTTGTACGAATCCTTCGACGCCGGTAAAAGCTGGCGGCAGTTCTTGAACATCCCCACGGCCCAGTACTACCGCGTCGGCATCGACGATTCCCTGCCGTTCTACCGGGTCTTCGGGGGCACCCAAGACAACGGCAGCATGGGCGGCCCGCACCGCAGTACGAACCGCGTCGGCGTCCGCACGACCGACTGGTTCAACGTCGGCGGCGGCGACGGCTTCCAAGTCCGCGTCGAAGCGGG
>JANOSQ010000282.1:0-1637 GCA_031415915.1 Fimbriiglobus sp.
GTGCCAACAGGGCCTGTCCCAATCCGAACAGGGATTGTTGATCCCCCGGCAGCAGTTCGACGGCTCGGCGCAGATGCATTTCGGCCTCCTCGGCTCGACCATCCACGTCCAAGAGGCATGCCCCGAGGTTTCTATGAGCCCAAGGATTGTCGCGCTCCAACTCGACCGCGCGGCGCAACGCGAGAATCGCCTCGGGGCGCTTATGTTGTCGCACGAGCGCCACGCCCAGCGCAACCAAACTGTTTGTGTGATCCGGATCCACGGACAAAGCGGCCGTCAGATGCTGTACCGCTGCGTCGGGGCGCCCTTGATCGCTCAAGGCCGAGCCGAGGTTGTAGAGGATCGGCACGCTCTCGGGCCGCTGGAATCGGATAATTTCCAAGATGCGAATAGCATCCTGGAGTTGGCCCTTTCGCAGTTTTGCGACGGCGGCGTCGAAGGGATCGGGCTGGCCGGCGCCCGGCGACCACGTCACTTGGATTGTCCCCGCGTTGTCGTCGATTAGGACCTGTGCCCGGCCCCCCAATTGGCGGTATTCGGACCGGATCAAATCCGTTACGGCCCCGCGGAAGGCGTCGGTATTCGTGACCCGTGCCCCTTCGGGCAACAGTGACTTGTCCAAATCGTTCACCGCGATGGTGAAAGTGGAGCCGTGGGAAGAAGGCATGATTACGCCCCGAATGGAGTGAGTTCGAACCAACCGGCGACGCCGATGCGGTCGCCCCAAGCTTGGACCAGATGCTTGTCATTCTCCGCACCTTCGGGGATTTCGTCCGCCAGGCGCAGCAGATTCTCTCCCAGCTTCAGAAGTCCAGCGACCCGGTAGGGAACCACGATGGACACGTCCGCCAGTGTGCGGCTCCAAAAACATGCGAAGGCGGCGCTCATCCCCGCGCTGCCGGCGTAGATGAGTTCGGGGGCGATCTGTTTGGCCCGAGGGGCAAGAACTTGTTGGTTCTCCTCCAGCTGCAACCTCGCGGCTTCGTCTTGCTGTTCGTGCAAACCTGGGAACTCCCGGCGCACCCACGCATCCACCCGCAAGCCGACCGGCATCGACCGGAGCTGCGACATCAACCCGTCGAAAAACTGATCCCGCAGGCCGGACACGGTGTGGGTGGGCAACGCCATTCCGCTCCGGGCGAGCCGATCGACCGAGAGTTCCCCGGCCTCTCGGCGACCGTGGATCGTGGCGCTCAATTCGAAGCGGGTCGCAGCGGGAGCATTGAAAATACGCAGGGCAAAACCGCACTGGTAGGCGATCAAGTAGTCGGCGACCGCGGCGAACTTGGGGTTGTACCGCAAGATATGGGCGGGTGCGTCGCTCCTGCCGGGCTTGATGATCGCCATCGTGCGAAGTGACGGATCTTCCGTCACGAGGACCGGGATTTTCGTCGCCTCTTCTACCGCTCGCACAGCGGTTCGGGCATCGTCTCGCATGTTGTAACTCCGTGACGCGATGTTCGTGTTGCTGGTGAGTAAACGCTTCCGATGTGGTCGAGTATCTGGAGGGTGAAAGTTGCGTTTGGCTAAAGCCCACGCCTTTCACCGTGAGGTCGAGAGTGGATCTAGCTTTAACGGAGATTGTAGAGAGCGATTTTCGTGTGGAGCATCAGTGGGATTCCGGGTTGGGTTCAACC
>JANOSQ010000283.1:0-14873 GCA_031415915.1 Fimbriiglobus sp.
CGAAGCACACGTCGTGGCTGAATCAGATCGAGATCTGGTTCAGCATTTTGAGTCGCCGGGTGATCCGCCGCGGCGAGTTCCGCTCGACGGCCGACCTGCGGGATCGGATTCTGAAGTTCATCGACTACTACAACGACACGATGGCGAAGCCGTTCAAATGGACGTACGCCGGTCGTCCGCTGAACGTGTGAACTTGGCGAGCCCACCCGCACTCATGGCGGGGTGAGTCAGCCAGGGTGATCTAGCGAGGGAGTCCCGACCCTCGCTGGCGCGTCGGGCTAACAAAAGCATACCGATTCTCGAAACTCCACCCGCCCCGGCGTCGTCGTTACAAATGAAGTCGCTTCGCACACCGGAGGGTTCGCCATGAACAAGGCCCGCATCGTCGTCGTCGAAGACGAGCCCGGCATCCGTCGCGGAATCACCGAAGCCCTCCGCTTGACGGGCTACGACGTTTCCGAAGCGGCCGACGGCGTGACCGGCTTACGGGAAGCCACCTCCGGCGCGGTCGATCTCGTCTTGCTCGACGTGATGCTGCCTAAAAAAGATGGCTTCGAAGTCTTGGCCGAACTCCGGCGCGTCTGCCCGACCCGGCCCGTGATTCTCTTGACGGCCCGCGGCGGCGAAGACGACCGTGTTCGCGGGTTGAAAATGGGGGCCGACGATTACGTCGTCAAACCTTTCTCCGCCCGGGAACTGCTGGCCCGCGTCGAAGCCGTGCTGAGGCGCACGCTCAAAGTGTCGGAAGAAGTTCAACAAGTGACCTACGGACGGGCGAAGATTGACCTGCGCCGCCGCGAGATCCGCTGGAGCGACGACGAACGGGCCGATCTTTCGGAAACGGAAGCGGCGCTGCTAAAATACTTGGTGTCGAACCGCGAACGCGCGGTCTCCCGCGAAGAAATGCTCGGCCGCGTCTGGGGCATCGGCACCGCTGGGCTGGAAACGCGGGCCGTGGATATGCACATCGCCCGGCTGCGGGCGAAGTTGAAAGATCCGGCCGGCGACGACAACGCCGAGGCCATCGTGACGGTTCGGTCGCACGGGTACATGGCCGGCCCCGGGTTGACCTTCGATAAGAGCACCCCATGACCCGGCGATTCTTCTGCTCCCCGCTATGCTCCGTCATCGCCCTGATTTTCTTGGCGATTCTCGTCGTCGGCGGATTGACTTGGGTCTCGGTAGTTTCGCTCCGCGTCGAAGAATCCCAACGCCGTTCGGCGGTTCAAGCGCACGCCGCGAATCAAGAGCGCTTGGCCCTCTGGCGGCTCGACAGCCACATGCTCTCGCCGCTGGGGTTGGAGAACAACCGGCCGTACTCGCACTACACCGCACTCCACGCCCCGTCGCACATCGTCATCGACGAAACCGGCTCGCCGAGCATCGACCCCGGCCGCGTCCCTTCGCCGCTACTGGGCGCCGACTTGCCGGAGTGGATGAAACTGCACGTTCAAATCGACGCGAACTCCGGTTGGCAGTCCCCGCAGGTCATCTCCGCCGAGTTGGCCGAACGCATGAGGACGGGCCCGTTAGAATTGAGTTTGACGAACGTCACGCCGGAGCGGGCCACGCATTTGGACGGCTTGCGCGCCGCGTTCTCGACCGCGGCGATTCTGAAGCGGCTCGCCGAACAAGATCGCATCGAACCCGTCGATGAAGCGTACATCGTCCCGGTTCCCTTGGCCGATGAACCTTCCACCGAGAAGCCGGGGCCTAGCTCCGACGACGCCGTCGGGCTGATGCGGGAGAGCGGCGAATCGTGGCTGGTGACCGAAGCGGCCGTGTTGCACAGCGACCGTTTCGAAGCCAAACTCGGCGGCACCGCCCGCCGGGGGATCTACTGCGAACTGCCCGATGACTCGCGAGCCAAGGACACTTTGAAAACGGCGCAGTTCAAAAGGGAGGCCGAGAAGAAGGTCCCCGGTCTCCCGGCCGATCAAACCTACCCGTTGGCCCAAGAGCAGTTGCCGGCGCCGCTCCCCATCGCACCGCGGCCACGCGAATTGACCCCCGCGGAAGTCGACCGCGATGCCCAAGCTCGCAAACTCGCGGTGGACAAAACGAACACCACGCGCGGCGGGTACGCCATCGGGCCGGGCAAGACGCAGGCGGCTCCCCAAGCGCCCGGCATGAAGCAGTTGAACGAGAAGGAAGGTCAGGCGATTGGCCCGTTCAACAACAGTGTCCAACTGCCGGATCAATTGACGGTGCAATGGATCGAGAATATGACCCGGTCCATCCAGAACCGGGCTAACGACGGTGCGTTGAAAGGCCAGACCGCGAAAGCCGATGAAAAGAAGAAAGTCGAGCCGAAACCGGGCGAGGGGATCGCTTCCATCCCGGGGGGGGGGAGATCGGGATTGGGCGGCAGTTCGGACACCCGCTTCGCGGAGTCGAAAACGCGGGCTTCCCGCGGGCAGGGGTTCGCGAATATCGATCTCGCCGACGCCAAGCCCGGCCCCATCGTCGCGCCCGTCGCGGTCCATCTCGGGCCGATGCGGGCGCGATGGCTGGCCGACGAAGCTGGCATCCAACACCTATTCTTGCTGCGCTCGGTGAAACTCGGTGCGCGCGTCGTGTACCAAGGGCTCGCTGTGGACTGGCCCAAGTTGCAAGCGGCCTTGCGGGCGGAACTCGCCGACATTTTCCCCGCGGCCGAACTCCGGCCCGCCATTTCGGATTCGGAACCGGCGCACGAACGCACGATGACCGCGCTGCCCGTCCGGCTCGATCCGGGAAACGATGCGACCCCGGCGGCCGAGGGCTGGTCGCCCTTGCGTTCGGGGCTCGTCATCGCGTGGGCCGCGGCGCTCTTGGCCATCGGGGCCGTTTCGTTCGGCGGCCGGGCGATTCTGGCGACGTCCGAACGCCGCATCCGTTTCGCCTCGGCGGTGACGCACGAATTGCGAACTCCGCTGACCGCGATGCAATTGCACCTCGACCTGCTCAACAGCGGCCTCGTGCAGGACGAGGAAAAGAAATCCGAATTCCTCGCGACGATCACGTCGGAAGCCCAACGCTTAAATCAACTCGTCGAAAACGTCTTGGCCTTCGCCAAATTGGAGAAGCGATCGGCGCAAGCGCAGGCCAAGTGGGTGCCGGTCGAAGACGTGCGGCGGATCATTCGCCAAACGTGGACGGAGCGCTTGGCCACGGAAGGCTTCGAATTGGTGATCAATTCCACGGCGTCGGTTCGGAGCGAAGTGCACATCGATCCGCGCGTGCTCGAACAAGTCCTCGGCAACCTGATCGACAACGCCCGCAAATACGCGAAATCGGCGACCGACCGCCGGATCTGGTTGTGGATCAAACCGGCTGGGGGAGGGCGGTTGAGCTTCGAGGTCGAGGATCGCGGCCCCGGCGTCCCGACCGCCGAGCAGCGCTCGATCTTCCAAACCTTCCGCCGGGGGAGTTCCAGCACCGACACCGGCGGTGCCGGCCTCGGATTGTCGCTGGCGAAACAATGGGCAGAGCTATTCGGCGGGTCGTTGAGCTACCGCCCCGCGGACGGCGGCACGGGGGCGTGCTTCCGATTGGAGTTGGCGGCGAAGTAAGTGGGAGGCCACTCGTCGACACTCGAAAGCCTGCTACCCGTCCGGAGAAGGAAATGTTCGAAGCAGTGGATAAGGATGGCCTGCTGCTCTGCGGTGAAACCGTGATAGGTCGAGTGTTGACCGGCGAATCGCCGAAGAGTGCCGTGAACGTTTCCGGCCGCTTCATTCCCACCCCGGGCTTCGAGAATTATCGTCCGGCATTCGAGTCGGCCGTCAAGGCGGCCTGCGCGGTCGATGTGTCATCCCCATCGGACTATTTGCAGCTTTGGTACGAATGGCAAACTGCGTGTAAAGCGGTCGAGGATCTCGGGCTGTCGTACGGCGAACGCAGAGTACCAATCGAAGCTTTGGGCATCGATTCGGAGTGGACTGTCGAATTTTCGGTGCCGTTGTGGTGGCTTGCAACGAAAGGTGGTTGGAACGAAGCCCCTAAGTCAACCAGCCAATGAGGGATCGAAATTGACCGGATAAACCTCGAAACGGCTGATCACCATTCCCATTCGGTTTCGTCCCAAGTCGAGAGGCTCGGCGCAACATCATCGAGAAGTTGATCGTCGCCCCATCGGGCTATTTCTCCGAAAGCCTCGGCCCAACCTTCGCGGGGTTGGTGGACTTCCGAATTGCCGACACCCCCGTTTTCCGTGCCCATCTCGACTTCGCCATCGAGTCGAGATTGCTTCGGATTGCGCTTCTTCATGTCACTCTCCACAATCATCTCACAACCGCGAGCTGTACTTCTTCTTCGTCTTGCCGTACACGGCCTTCTTCTCCGCTTCCGGTTCGACAGGCGTCTCCTGCCGGTCTTCGCCCACGGTCGAGGCCAGCTTCGGCGTATCGTAGCGCTTGCGGGGGGTGTACGCCTCGAAGCCTTCGATGCGGTCCTCTTCGATGAGCCGGTTGATCATGTTCTCGATTTGCGTCAGTTGATCCCCTTCCTCCGGTTCGACGAAGGCGATGGCGACGCCGTCCCGGCCGATGCGGCCCGTGCGGCCGATGCGGTGGACGTAGTTCTCCAGGTCGTTGGGCATGTCGTAGTTGATGACGTGGGAAATGCCGGTGACGTCGATGCCGCGGCTGGCAACGTCGGTCGCGATCAAGAACTTCACCCGGCCGGTGCGGAAGGCCGCCATGATCTTCTCGCGCAGCGTCTGCGTGAGGTCGCCGTGGATGGCGTAAGTGCCGGGGACGAGCGGCTTCATTCTCTTGAGCAGGTTGTCGGCCCAGCGCTTACGCTCAACGAAGATGATGCACTGCCGGGGTTGCTCGCGCTCGATCACTTTCAGCAGCAGGTCGAACTTTCGATCCTTCTCGACGGTGATGTACGTTTGGCGGATCTTGTCCACCGTGAGCGTCTTCGGCGACAGGTTCAAATGGAGCGGATTCACCATGTAGCGGTCGACCAGCTTCTTGATGCTGTCGGGCACCGTGGCGCTCATCAGCAGCGTCTGGCGCTTCTCGGGACAGCGGCGGAGAATCTTCTCGATGTCCGGGCGGAAGCCGATGTCGAGCATCCGGTCGGCTTCGTCGAGGACGACGTACTTCACGTGTTCGAGGGTGAGCGTGCCGCGGCGGAGGTGGTCGATGATGCGGCCGGGGGTGCCGACGACTAGGTCGCAGCCTTTGGCGAAACCGGCGAGTTGTTTCTGCATCCCGGTGCCACCGTAGGCGGCAATGGTGCTAAAAAACCGGCTGGGAGCGAGCTTCTCCGCTTCGCGGGCCACTTGCAGAGCGAGTTCGCGGGTCGGCAGCATCACGAGGCCGATTGGCCCTTTGGTTTTGTGCGGCCGCCAGCGGTTGAGGAACGGCACGAGGAACGCGCACGTTTTGCCGGTGCCGGTTTGGGCCTGGCCGATGACGTCTTTGCCGCGCATGGCGGGCGGGATGACGGCGCTTTGGACGGGGGTGCAGAATTCGTAGCCGGCGTGTTCGAGGGCGCCCATCAACGGTTTGATGAGGTTCATCTCGCGGTACGGAATCCCTCCGGCGAGCGGATTGATCTCCGCATCGGATTCGGCTTCATCTGTGGGCGCAGAGGCTTCGGACGGCGAGGCGAAGTGGGGGCGGGGGTCTTGCGGTTCCGAGACTGGGGACTCCATCGTTTCCTTTTGCGTGTGCTGGGACGGGGACAGAAGTGTTTGTTCCCTTGGTTACCGGAGTCTATCCTAGTCGGGCATCCGCGAATGTCCAGTCGGGGCTTCCTGGAACAACCCAAACGCCCCCGGCTTCTGTCCGCTCAGCCCACGAAAAAATCCCCGATTTCTATTAGGTGAAGGACAGCCTGCGCGGTACCGTGAGATTTCGATTGGTACGTCGACGGGGTGCAATTCTGCTACTTGCACCGATTCTGCTACCGACACCCATGCCAAATTTTCGGACGATCACACGCTCGGATAGAATTCGTACGAACGAAGAGACTGCCAAATGTCACTTCCCACTTTCCATCCATCGATTGAATCGGGTTTGGAACCCGAGTTCGATCCCAACAAGACCTTCGAATTTCAGCTGGGTGTCCGGGAACCGGGCGTTCGCGGCCCAAGCCAGGAGGAAGGCACCCGAGTCTCGGACCGCTCGAACCCATCGTGTCGATTCGAACTGAACGGCGAAGTCGGACGCGGTGGCATGGGCGAGGTGCATTCGTGCTCCGATATTCATTTGAGTCGAGAAGTGGTCGTTAAAATCCTCCACGAGAAATACTTGAAGCGGGCGGACGTGATGACCCGCTTCCGCGAAGAGATCCGGATCACCGGCCAACTCGAACATCCGGGCGTGGTGCCGATTTACGAGGCGGGCACCATGCCGGACGGTCGGCCGTTTTTCGTGATGCAGCGGGTCTGGGGGTTGACACTCCGGCACATCCTAGACGAACGGCCGAATTCGGCCGAGGGCCGAACCCGGTTGCTCAAGATCTTCGAGCAAATTTGTCAGACGGTGGCGTACGCCCATACCCAGCGGATCATCCACCGCGATTTGAACCCGTCGAACATCATGGTGGGCACGTTCGGCCAAGTGAAAGTGATGGATTGGGGGTTGGCCAAATCGTTGGACGCGGACAACCGAACCGATCCCCATCGCCAGGAACCCGAAACGGACGAACCCGCGGAAACGGCGAACACCGTCCACACCCGATTCGGGAGCGTAATGGGCACGCTGGCCTACATGCCCCCCGAGCAGGCCAAGGGCGATATCCAGCAGTTGGACGAACGGTGCGACGTCTTCGGCTTGGGGGCGATCCTCTGCGAAATCCTCACGGGGTCTCCGCCGTACCTCTCGACCCACGTCATATCATTGCTCCGCTCCGCCATCGCGGTCGATCTGGAGGGGGCGTTCGCCCGCTTGGATCAATCCCGGGCCGATCCCTGTCTGATCGCCCTGGCCAAATCGTGCTTGGCCGAGGATCTCGTCCGGCGGCCGCGCGATGCGGGCGTCGTCGTGGATCGACTCGGCTACTACTTCGAGATGGCACTCCGCCAAGCGGAGTGGGACCTCGTGCGCTTCTTCGATTTGAGCCTCGATCTGTTCTGCATCGCCGGGTTCGACGGCCACTTCCACCGGGTCAACGAAAACTTTTCGCGCGTCCTCGGCTTCCCGTCGATCGAGCTGATGGCCAACCCCTTCCTGCATTTCGTCCACCCGGATGACCACGCCCGCACGATCGAGGTGATGAGCACACTGAGTCACGGGATTCCGCTCGTCCGGTTTCGGAACCGCTACCGGGATCGGCAGGGGCAGTACCGCTGGTTCGAGTGGACCGCGAAATCGCTCCCGAGCGAAGACATCATCTTCGCCGCCGCCCGCGATGTCACCGACGAGGTGACTTTGATCGAGCGGCTCCAACGGTTGGAACGGTTGGACGCGTCCTTCGTGGACTCTGCGGCCAAGGATTGGTGCATTTAGAGCGGACTTCAAGTTCGCGTAGCGTCTCCGCCTTTTTTCGGCCCCCTCTCCCGGCTTTGCGGGAGAGGGGAGACTTCCATTTTCACGACACACGATACGGCAACTTGAAATCCGCTCTAGGCACTGGAGCGTCCGGTGGAGAATGCCATGCCGAGAACGGAGGGCGTGCGAGATTGAGTTTCGGAACGGATGACGATTATCGTTAACCGGTCTGGTGCGAAAACCCAAACGCCCCGGCTTCTGTCCGCACCCGCACTCCCCGATAAACTGATCCCTTCGCACCGCGTCCCTTCCGGAGCTTCTCCCCGTGGCCAAGATCAAAGTCAAGAACCCCGTCGTCGAGATGGACGGCGACGAGATGACCCGCATCATCTGGCAGAAGATCCGCGAGAAGCTCATCCTCCCGTACCTCGACATCGACCTCAAATACTTCGACCTCGGCATCGAACACCGCGACGCCACCGACGACAAGGTGACGTTCGACAGCGCCGAGGCGACCAAGAAATACGGCGTCGCCGTCAAGTGCGCCACCATCACGCCGGACGAAGCACGCGTCAAAGAGTTCGGCCTCAAGCGGATGTACCCGTCGCCGAATGGCACCATCCGAAACATCCTCGATGGGACGATCTTCCGCGAGCCGATCGTCTGCGCGAACGTCCCCCGGCTCGTCGGCCACTGGGACAAGCCGGTGGTGGTGGCCCGCCACGGCTTCGGCGACCAGTACAAGGCGAGCGAAATCCTCTTCCCCGGCGCGGGCACGGTGAAGCTCACCTACACACCCGCCGATGGTGGGCCGACCATCGAGAAGGAAGTTTTCAAGGCTCCCGGCGCCGGGGTCACGCTGGCGATGTACAACCTCGACGCGTCCATCAAAGGCTTCGCCCGGGCCTGCTTTAACTACGGCTTGGGCCGCGATTACTCGGTTTACCTCAGCACCAAGAACACGATCCTGAAGGTGTACGACGGCCGCTTCAAGAACCTGTTCCAAGAGATCTTCGACGCCGAGTTTGCAGCCGCGTTCGAAGCCAAGAAACTGACTTACGAGCACCGCCTGATCGACGACATGGTCGCGGCCAACATGAAGTGGTCCGGCGGCTACCTCTGGGCTTGCAAGAACTACGACGGCGACGTGCAAAGCGATACCGTCGCCCAAGGCTATGGCTCGCTGGGGCTCATGACGAGCGTACTCACGACCCCGGACGGGAAGACCGTCGAAGCGGAAGCGGCGCACGGCACGGTGACCCGCCACTACCGCGAACACCAGAAGGGGAAGAAGACGAGCACGAACCCGATCGCGAGCATCTACGCGTGGACCCGCGGCCTGATGTACCGCGGCAAGATGGACGGCACGCCGGACGTGGTGAAATTCGCCGAGACGGTCGAGAAGGTGTGCGTCGATACGGTCGAATCCGGGAAGATGACCAAGGACCTGGCCATCCTCATCGACGCGGATGCCCCGTACCTGACGACCGACGAGTACCTCGATGCGGTCGATGCGGAGTTGAAGAAGCGGATGGGGTGAGATGTCCATTGCCACTTCATAGTGAGGGTTTCGGATGGAAGTGCGACTGGTCGATGGCGACTTGCTCGACCAAGATGTGGAAGTCATCGTCAACGCGTGGAACCGGAACCTCATCCCGTGGTGGCTGTTGTTGCCGCAGGGGGTATCGCGGGCCATCAAGCGACGAGGCGGAAAGGAACCGTTCCGCGAGGTGGATCGCAAAGGCATGATTCCGCTTGGCGGGGCGGTCGAAACGGGCGCGGGAAAGCTGCCATTCAAGGCTATCATCCATGTGGCGGGCATCGGTCTATTGTGGCGGTCTTCGGAGTGGTCGATTCGGGAGTCGGTTCGAAACGCGATGGCTTTGGCCAAGCGGAACGGGTATCGGTCCATCGCCTTCCCGCTCATCGGGGCCGGATCGGGCGGCGGTCGGGCGGAGCGGGTGCGGGACTGGATGCAAGACGAGTTGAAATCGATCGAGTTCGATGGGTTGGTCGTCGTTGTGCGGTATCAGCCGCGCGGGTGAAGAACGGAATCGGCGCCAAAGACGATTCGAAGCCCTTGGCCATTTTTTCAGGAATTGCTTGGAGCGAACTATCACAGTGGGGGTCGTGTTTCCAGCTCGGTAACACTCCGAGTTGCCCGCAGCGGTATCGAACCTTTCATCCCCGGCCCGCTCTTCTACAAAGAGCAAACGAGCATTCAGCCGGAGCGTCCATGCGCAAGAAGTGGTTTCAAACGGCGGCCATCGATTACCCGAACAGCCGGCCGCACATCGGCACCGCCTTCGAAAAGCTCGGCGCGGACGTCCAAGCCCGCTACCGCCGCATGGAGGGGTACGATGTCACGTTCCTCATGGGCAACGACGAGAACACGCTGAAGGTCGCGGACAAGGCGAAGGAACTCGGCCTCGAACCGCAAGTCTACTGCGACGATATGGCCCGGCAGTTCCGTGAGGTGTGGGATGCCCTCGACATTTCGTACGACGTGTTCGTCCAAACGAGCCACGAGCGCCACAAGGCCTGCTGTCGGAAGTTCATCCAGAAGGTCTACGACAACGGGCACATCTACAAGGGGAAGTACGAAGGCTGGTTCTGCCCCGGCTGCGAGGAGTTCAAGAGCGACAAGCTCCACGGCGAAAACGCCGGGCTGTGCCCGAACCACAAGAAGCCCCTCGTGCGCCGCTCGGAGCCTTGCTACTACTTCAAGCTCAGCGCCTTCCAAGATCGCCTGCTGGCGTACCTGAAGGAGAACCCCGACTTCGTCCAGCCCGAGAGTCGGCGGAATGAGATGATCGGCTTCATCGAAGCCGAGGGGTTGTCGGACCTCAACATCTCCCGGCACGGCGAATCGTGGGGCCTCCCGATCCCGTTCGATCCGGAGTTCACGATCTACGTCTGGTTCGACGCGCTTCTGACGTACATCACCGGCATCGGCTACGGCGACGACGAAGCGCTCTTCCGCGCGAACTGGCCGGCGGACATCCACTTCATCGGCAAGGACATCACGCGCTTCCACAGCCACATCTGGCCCGCCATGCTCTGGGCCGCGGGGGAGGAAGCGCCGCGCAAGGTCTTCGGCCACGGCTTCGTGAACAACGACGGCACGAAGATCGGCAAGTCGATGGGGAACGCCGTCGAGCCGCGCGAGATCATCGCGAAGAGCAGTGTCGATGCTTACCGGTACTTCTTCCTGCGGGAGTGCCCCTACCCGAGCGACGGGGACTACAGCGGGAAGCGCTATGAGGAAGTCTGCGACAGCGAACTCGCGAACAAGCTCGGCAACTTGCTCAGCCGGTGCATCACCGTCGGGGCCAAGAGTTTCGATGCGGTGCTGACGGGCACGGGCGGACGCCTGCCGGAGAAGGTGATGGAGGACTTCGACCCGGCCACAGTCGTGGCCGAGGTGCGGAATCACCTGGAGAACTGCGACTACAACATGGCTCTCATCGCGGTCATCCTGAAAGTGTGCACGCCCGCGAATCAGTACCTCGACACGAACGCGCCGTGGAAGTTGGTCAAGGGAACACCCGAGGACAAAGAGCGCGCGAAGGTCGTGATCTTCGACGTCGTCGAAACCCTCCGCATCGCGGCGATTCTGCTCAAGCCGTTCATCCCCCGTTCGGCGGAGGCGATCTACACCAGCTTCAACTTCCCGCAGCCGTGGTCTGAAGTGACCTACGAAGATGCTGCGGAATTGGTTTCTCAGCCGGATGATGTCCGCATCACCGCGGAGTTGGTCGACGGCAAAGTGAAGCCGCTGTTCCCGAGAATCGCCTGAAGGACGCACTCAATTCGCGCTGCACCCGAAATCGGACGTAAACCCTTGCCCCGTATCGGTCGTTCCGAAAGTCGGACGTCATTCCACGATTGGGTGGGCGGGTTGACGCTGGAATGACGACGTACAGAATCGTTGGGGCCCCCTCCTACCCGAGTGGGGCAATGATTCTTGGAGTTTGTAACAGAGCGGGGGACGTCAGTCCCCCGTGGGATGTTCGCCGAGTGAATTTCGCAGACACGGGGGGCTTACGCCACCCCGCTCCGGTAAGTACTTCCGAGAATCGTTGGGGCCCCCTCCTTCCCAATGATCTTGCCCGAACGCGTGCGGGAAGGTACCGTTCTGGCTCAGGACGCACCGGCGAGGTTTCCCGTTGGCTCACACACTGCAAGAAGCGGCCGAGTGGATGGAAGGAACCGTCGTCGGCGACGGGGGGACGGTTTGGAACCGGGCGATGTCGCTGCTCGATGCCGAGGCCGGCGACTTGGTGCTGATCGACAGCCCGAAGAAACTGGACGCGTGGACGAAAAGCCCGGCCGTGGCCGCCGTCGTCCCCGTGGCGTTTCCCGAAGGCGACCGACCGCTCATTCGCGTGGCGGAACCGCTCCGAGCGTACTTGAAGCTCATTCAGAAACTCCGCGGGGAACGGATCCGCCCGCGCGGGATTCACCCGACCGCGATCATCGACCCGAGTGCGACCATCGGGGCGAACATCGCCATCGGGCCGTATTCGGTCGTCGGCCCGGATACGATTCTGGGGGACGGCTGCACCCTAGACACCGGCGTCTGCATCGGGGCCAATTGCCGCTTGGGGCGCAACAACTCGCTCCATGCGGGGGTCGTCTTGTACGACGACACGGTGCTGGGCGACCGCGTCGTGATCCACGCCAAAAGCGTCCTCGGGTCGGACGGCTACGGCTACCGAACCGAGCGCGGCCGGCACATCAAGGTGCCGCAACTCGGGTACGTGCAAGTTGGCGACGATGTGGAAATCGGCGCCTCGTGCACGATCGACCGGGGCACCATCGGCCCCACGCGGATCGGCGAGGGCACGAAGATCGACAACTTGGTGATGATCGCCCACAACTGCCAGATCGGCCGGCATAACTTCCTCGTGGCCCAAGTCGGTGTGGCGGGATCGTCGAGCACCGGCGATTACGTCGTACTCGCGGGCCAATCCGGGGTGGTCGATCACGTGCACGTCGGCGAGCACTCGCTGATCGCGGCGGCCGCGGCAGTGACCCAAAGCGTGCCGCCGCATTCGCAGATGGCGGGCAACCCTTGCATGCCGGTCCGCGAGTTTCTCCGCGCCGTGACCAACTGGAAGAAGCTCCCCGAGTTGAGGCGCACCGTCGCGGAATTGGAACGCAAATCGGCACCCGTGCGGGACGAGTCTTGACCGCCCCCGCGCCGATCGGCCTGCTCGCCGGGGCCGGCCGCTTCCCGATCTTGTTCGCCATCAAAGCCCGCGAACTCGGCATCCCGGTGATCTGCATCGGCGTCGCGGGCATGGCCGATCCCGCCTTGCGCGATGTGTGCCACGAGTTCCATTGGCTCCGCCGGCTGTCGATGGGAACCGTGCTCCGACACTTTCGCCGGAACGGCGTCCAGCGCTGGACGATGGCGGGGAAGTACTACAAAACGGTGCTCTTTCAGCCGTGGCGTTGGCTGCGGCTCCTCCCCGATTGGCGGGCGGCCCGATTCTTGGTCTCCCGCCTGCGGGGCGACAATGCCGATGACTCCCTACTTTTGGGCGTCATCGCCGAGTTCGATCGCTACGGGTACACATGCGTCTCGGCGTTGGAACTCTGCCCGGAGCTGCTCGTGAAAGAAGGCCAATTGAGCCGGCGCCCACCCTCCGCGGGCGAACTGCTCGACATCGAGTTCGGCTGGAAACTCGCCCGGGAAATGGGCCGGCTGGACATCGGCCAGAGCGTGATGATCCGCGAGCGAGCGTGCCTCGCCGTCGAAGCCATCGAAGGGACGGATCGCTGCATCGAGCGCGCCGGCGAACTCTGCCGCCGGGCCGGGTTCGTGGTGGTCAAGGTCGCCAAGCCGGGGCAGGACATGCGCTTCGATGTCCCCACCGTCGGGCCGGCGACGATCGAGACGATGCATCGCTCCGGGGCCACGGCCTTGGCCATCGAAGCCGAGAAGACCATCGTCATCGACGAAGCCGCCACACTCGCCCTCGCGGACAAGTACCGAATGGCCGTCGTGGCCCGCGCGGAGCGCCCCGCGGGTTGATGCGGCGACTTCCTCCCGGAAATTGATAAATTACCCGTGGCGTCGAATCTCCACCGCACCGTCCGCGGCATCTTCCATGGCCTTGTACTCGTTCGACCTGCCCGAGAAATGGCCCGCCGATCCGAACGCGATTCTGGATCGCGCCTGGATCGCGGGCGGCTACGACAACTCGCCGGTCGCCGTGCGGCGCCGATACGACGATCGCACCCTCGTGATGATGCGCGAAGAGCACGAAAGCGGTAGCCTCTCGCTCCCTTGGCCCGTGGGGGGCGAATCCCGGATCATCTCCACATCGACTTTGCGCATCCGCCCCGAACCGTACCGGCTCCTGATCGAACTCGCGCGCGGTTGCGTGAATCGCGCCCGCAATCTGTTCTTCGCCCTGCAATCGGCCGGCATCCCCACGCCGGCGATTTTGCAGTCCGATCTCCGCGACGTTTCTCGCGCCTTCGGCCGCGCGGTGATGTCCCCGGACGCCGCCACGAGCGATCTCCACGCCGGGATCGTCATCGAAGCCGCCTCGCGGCTATCGGATCGGATGACCGGCGCCCTGACGAAATTCCGGCTCGAAGCGCGGTTTCAACAGCAGCGCCCGCTCCCGACGCTTTTGGGTTGCCGGCTCTCCGAACCACTAGCCCCGGCCGAGGCCGAGCAGTATGTGCAATCGTTCAACGCGGTGCGGATCGTGCCGAACTGGAAGCAGATCGAGAAAGACGAAGCGGATTTCAATTGGAGCCGGCTCGACCCGTTGATGCGCTGGGCCGAAGCGGAGGGCTTGTCGATTTCCATGGGGCCGCTCGTCGATCTTTCGCCGGCGACCATCCCCGATTGGGTGCTGGCCTCGGCGGGCGACTTCCCCAATCTAGCGGCGTTCCTCAGCGATTACGTCGGCACGCTGGTGTCGCGCTACCGCGACAAATGCCGGCATTGGCAACTCTTCACGGGGTTCAATCAAGCGGATGTTCTGGGCTTGACCGAAGACGATCGGCTCCGGCTCGCGGGTAGGTTGCTCGAAACCGCACGCGAGGTCGATCCGCAAGCGCATTGGACATTCGGTTTGCAACAGCCGTGGGGGAACTACCTCGCCGATTCCGAATTGCGCTACTCGCCGCTCGCGTTCGCGGACACGCTCCTCCGCGGGGGCTTCGAGGTCGCCGCGCTCGAACTCGACCTCGCTTCCGGTGAGCCCGCGCGCGAGGGCCTGACGCGCGACCCGCTCGACGTCCTGCAGTTGCTCGAATTGTTCGATCCGCTGAATTGCCCCTTCGACGTCACGCTTTCCGCCGCGGTGACTGCGGGAACCGCGATGGCGCTCGAAACGGTCGAAACGCTCATCGCGTCCCCTTCGGTGCGCGCCGTCTACTGGGATCGTTGGTCCGCGGAGCAGAAGCACTCGGTCG
>JANOSQ010000284.1:0-3456 GCA_031415915.1 Fimbriiglobus sp.
ATCCGCGCCAGCAACCCCTGCAGCGAGTACCTCTTCCTCGACGACACCGCGTGCAACCTCGCGTCCTTGAACTTGCTGAAGTTCTACGACACCGCGTCGAGCACCTTCGACGTGGAAAGCTACAAGCACGCGATCCGCATCTGGACGCTGATCCTCGAAGTCAGCGTCTACATGGCCCAGTTCCCGAGCATCCCGGTCGCCCAGCGCTCCTACGACTACCGCACCCTCGGCCTCGGCTACGCCAACATCGGCGCGCTCTTCATGGTGCAGGGGATCTCGTACGATTCGCCGGAAGGTCGCGCCCAGTGCGGGGCGCTCACCGCCATCATGCACAACGGCGCCTACGCCGCGTCCGCCGAGATCGCCTCCGAAGTCGGGGTCTTCCCGCGCTACGAAGCAAACAAAGAGCACATGCTGAAGGTGATCCGCAATCACCGCCGCGCCGCGTACAACGTCGCCCCGCTGGAATACGAGGGCCTCACCGTCTTCCCCGTCGGCATCGACGCCCGCGTTTGCCCGGCCAACCTGCTGGCCGCGGCGCGCAGCGAAGCCGACCGCATGCTCGACCTCGGCGGCAAGTTCGGTTTCCGCAACGCCCAAGTGACGGTGGTCGCCCCCACCGGCACTATCGCGCTGGTGATGGACTGCGACACCACCGGCATCGAACCCGACTTCGCTTTGGTGAAGTTCAAGAAGCTCGCCGGCGGCGGCTACTTCAAGATCATCAACCAGTCCGTGGAGCCAGCCCTCGCGAAGCTCGGCTACGCTCCGTGGCAGGCCGAAGACATCGTCCGCTACTGCCGCGGCGCCTTGACGTTCCAAGGGTGCCCGCACATCAACGCGGCGTCCCTCAAAGCCCTCGGCTTCCCGGACGAGGCCATCGCGAAGGTCGAAACCCAACTGCCGGGCACCTTCGAACTGCCGTTCGTCTTCAACCGCTGGACCCTCGGCGACGAACTGCTGGCGAAGAACTTGGGCATCCCCGAATCGGTATTCGCGTCGCCGACCTTCGACCTGCTCACCCACCTCGGGTTCAGCAAGCAGCAAATTGCCGAAGCGAACACCTTCGTCTGCGGGACGATGACCATCGAAGGCGCCCCGCACCTCAAACCCGAGCATTACGGCATCTTCGACTGTGCAAACAAGTGCGGGAAGACCGGCAAGCGCTATCTGAGTGCCGAGGCGCACATCCGCATGATGGCCGCGGCCCAGCCGTTCATCAGCGGGGCGATTTCGAAGACGATCAACATGCCCTACGAGGCGACGATCGACGACGTGAAGCGCGCCTACTGGCTGAGCTGGCAGCTCATGACCAAGGCCAACGCCCTCTACCGCGACGGCTCGAAGCTCAGCCAACCGCTGAATTCCGTGGCCGATTCGCCCGAAGCCGCGCTGCTCGCGGCCATCTCCACCGAAGAGCCGACAACCGAAGTCCGCGAAGTGCGAACCGAGATCGAACAGGTGGCCCAGCGCATCACCGAGCGCATCGTGCACCGCTACATCGCCCGCCGCCGCCGGTTGCCCGATCGCCGGGCCGGGTACACGCAGAAGGCCCGCCTCGGCAACCACAAGGTCTACCTCCGCACCGGCGAATACGAAGACGGCTCGCTCGGCGAAATCTTCATCGACATGCACAAGGAAGGCGCCGCTTTCCGGAGCATGACCAACTGCTTCGCCATCGCCGTGAGCCTCGGCCTCCAGCACGGCGTGCCGCTCGACGAGTACGTCGATGCGTTCCTCTTCACGCGCTTCGAGCCGAACGGGATCGTGGTCGGGAACCCGTACATCAAGATGAGCACGAGCATCATCGACTACATCTTCCGCGAACTCGCGATCACCTACTTGGGCCGCCACGACCTCGCCCACGTGCTCCCGGACGACCTCCGTTCGGACGCCATCGGCACCGAAGACGAACCGGTCTTCGAGGACGAAGAGACGGTGTCGGAGCGGATTCTGGAACCGGATGACCGCGGTTCGCTGGCCCCGCCGCGCTCCAGCCACCTCCGCGCCGGCGGCGCCCCGCCGTACACGGCCACCCCCGCCGCGACACTCACGCCCCCGGTCATCCCGATGCTCGAACGCCAGTCGACGACTGCCCCGGCCGGGATCGGCGCCCAGCCCGAAACCAAAGCCGACAAAATCCGCATCGCGAAGCAGAAGGGCTACGAAGGCGACATGTGCCACCGCTGCTTCAACTTCACCCTGGTGAGGAGTGGGTCCTGCACGAAGTGCGACACCTGCGGTGAAACGAGCGGCTGCGGGTGAAAATTGCTTGCGTTCGAAATGCGACTGATTACTGTCTTTAAAACCCGCCTGTTCGCAGACCGCCGGGGTGAACACAAGGAGCCAAAATATGCCCTACGGATTCGATGACGATCAGTGGGATGCGGCAAAGGGCGAAGCCATCGGCATCCTTGTTGAACGCGCAAAGAACCGGAGCATGATCCCATACTCTGAGTTAGTTGCGCAGATTGAGTCAATAAATCTGCAACCACATGACAAGAGGTTTTTCGCCTTTCTGGGGGAGATTTCCACTGCCGAGTCGCAAGCGGGGCGGGGGATGCTTTCGGCGCTCGTTGTCCACAAAAGCGGTGACATGCAGCCCGGACCCGGTTTTTTCGAATTGGCGACCGAGCTGGGGAAAGACACGAGCGACATCTTGACATGCTGGGTCGAGGAATTCAAGCTGGTATACAAGGTTCACTCTCAGTGAACGTACTCATGCACTGGCTCTTCAGCATTTATGAGAACCACAGATGAGAGCTTGGACCGAGTGGATACCAGTTGTTGTTCCGCCCGACTACGCTGGGTGCGCGGTCTATCAATTCCGTCAAATGCATCATAGTCTCGTGGCACCAATTCCAAGATGGGGTGGAATCGATCCGGAAGGAATATTGGTCATCGGCGAAACGCAAAATATGGCGGAGCGTTGGAAGCAATCACGAAGTGCAATCGCCAAAGGTGGCGGAAGTAGCACGTTGAACTTGCTGAATTACATCGTGGGGTACTCAGGGTATTTGAACAAATACCTGGTGGATGATCACGACTATGAATATAGATTTATTCGGCTCGATTCTAAGGAGTTGGCTGAGGCGGAAGAAGCCGAACTGATATTGCTCTATATTTGTCAATTCTTTGAGCCACCGCCATTGAATAGCGAAGTCCCGTCGCGATATGTAGATGATTTGTGGGACAAATGCAGCGGAATTGTTTTTCCGCCTACTGTATAAGTCATCCAAGATCCAAGATAGTCACGGACGAACCACCGGGCTTGTCCCGGTGGGGCAAGGATCGCCGTACACCACCGGACAAGCCCGGTGGTTCGTGTTGGTATTCGATTGCTGACCAGCGGCTCATTTCTGAGATCTCTTCGGGATCAATACATCGCCCTACACGGGTTCCGCGTCGGTCGGCAGAGCCGACTCGATGCTCCACCCGTGGCTACAACCCGTCGCC
>JANOSQ010000285.1:0-3602 GCA_031415915.1 Fimbriiglobus sp.
CGGGGCACCGCTGCTGCCGCCGGTGGGATGGCCGGGTGGCGGCGTGGCACACCCAGCAGAGCTGCCCGATCAGGTGTCGCTCATAGTCCGCGAGAGTCATCATACCAGCCTACGCGCTGGCCTAGAAAATTGCTAATCACCCTTTTGTTTCAATACGCCCTCACCCCCAACCCCTCTCCCGCAAAGCCGGGAGAGGGGGGCCGAAAAAAGGCGGAGACGCTACGAAAACATGAGGTCTGCTCTAACCGTTCCGCTCACTCCACGTCGAGTACGAAGGCGGTGCCGTCGGCGTTGGCGGTGAGGAGTTTCTTGCCGTCCACGGTGAACGCGGCGGCGTTGGCGGCGAAGGGCAACTGCCACTTGCCGATCTCTTTGCATTTCAGGTCGAAGACGCGGACTTCGCCGGTGGCGCTGAGCGTCGCGAACTTGTCCGAGGTCGGCGAAACCACCAGCCCGTTCACGCCCGTGGTCACCGCTTTGACGGTGCCGACGACTTCGCGCTTGGCGACGTCGCCGACTTTCACTTCGCCCTCGGCATCGATGACGATGACGCTCTTCTTGTCGGCGGTCACGCCGATGTCCGCGACGCTGTTCTTGAGGATCGGCCAATCGGCGCCGAGGCGCTCTTTCTTCTCCAGATCCCAAATCCGGATGACGCCGTCCTTGGCGCCGGAGACGCCCCAAGCCGCGTCGGGGGAGAGCACCGCAGCCGCGATCTCGCCCCCTTTGGTCGTGAGCGGAACCGCGACGGCCGTTTTGAAGATGTCGAAGCCGGAATCTTTCGCCCCGCTGCTGGCCCAGACGGCGCCGAGCGACTTCCCGTCTTCGGAACTGGCGAGGTAGAACGGCTGGCCGCCCGGCGTGAGCACCTCGATTTCTTTCACGGGCGCGAAGGTGAATTTGCGGAGTTTGATGTCGCTGCCGCTGCCCGCGACGATGGTGTCGTTCCCTTGGAAGACGATGGCCGTGACGTTGCCGCCGAAGCCCGTGAGCGTGGCGACTTCCCGGCCGTTGGACAGGTTCCACACTTTCACGGTCTTGTCGTCCGAACCCGTGGCGGCGAACTTGCCGTCGCGGCTGACCGCGATGCAGCGGGCCATCGCCGAGTGTCCGGCCGCGACGCCGTCCGACTTCGGCAGTTCGAAGAGGCGCACGGCTTTGTCCACGGCGCAGGAGACCGCGCTGCGGCCGTCGGGGCTGAAGGCCGCGCTCGTGACCCAACCGGTGTGCCCGCGGAGCGCCCGCACTTCGGCGTTCGAGCTCGCGTCCCAAATCCGCACCGTCCCCTCGGCGCCGCCGCTGATGAGGAACTTGCCGTCGTTCGAGTAAGCGACGGTCGTGACGGGCGGGTTGCCGCCGCCGATGCTCGATTTGATCGGCGGTTCGAACTTGGTGGCTTCGACCGGGTTGCCGTTGTCCGGGAGGTTGAAAACCTTCACCACGCCGTCGCCGCCGGAGCTGACGAGGCGGTCGGTCTCGGGGTGGAAATTGACGCAGGAAACGCCGCCGGTGTGGCCGATGACCGATGCGATCGGCTTCGGTTCTTTGTCGTCGTTGGACAGGATGATGAGCGTGCCGTCGGCGCAACCGAGGGCGACCCGTTTGCCGTCCTTGCGGATGGCCACGGCGCAGACCGCCGATTTGCTCGCCCACGTCCAGAGCACTTTGCCGTCGACCCCCCAAGCCTTGGCGGTGCGGTCGGCGCCGCCGGAGACGATGAGTTTGTCGGTCGCGGCGACGCTGAGCACGGCGGAGGTGTGCCCTTCGCAATCTTGCGCCGTCCCCGCGGCGACCGTCCAAATCTTCAACAGTTTGTCGCCGGAGCCGGAGACGACGCGATCGTTCCCCAAGTAGGCGAGGCTGGTGACGGCGCCCTTGTGGCCGGGGAGTTCCTTGTTCAATTTGCCGGTCACGGCGTCGTAGATGCGGACGGTGCGGTCGGCCCCGGCGGAGGCGACGGTCGCGCCGTTGCCGCTGTAGGCCACCGCCCACAGGTTGTCCTTGGCTTCGGTCATGGCCCGGTGTTCGTCGGCTTTGTTCAACGGCCACAAGCGGATGCTGCCGTCTTCGCTGCCGGAGGCGATCTGCTTGCCGTCGGGCCGGATGGCGACCGCGATGACCGCTTGCTGGTGCCCTTGGAAGACGCGGTCGAGCTTGCCGGTGTTGGCGTCCCAAACGATGACGGCGTTGTCGCTGGTCGAGGAGCGGCTCGGTTCCCCGGAACCCGAGACGAGCGTCGCGCCGTCTTTGGACACGGCGATGCTGTTGATCGCGGAGGTGTGCCCTTCGAATTTCCGCACCACGGAGGCGGCGCCGAAGCCGGGCATCCCGTCGGGGCCGGCCGTGAGTTTGATCTTCTTGTCCTGACCCGCGGTGAAGATGCCGGCGCCATCGCGGGTGAAGGCCAGCGCGTTGCTGACACCGTTGTCCGAAACCCCGGTCGAGAGCGTGACCTTCGGGTTCTTGCCCATGGCGTCGAGGGCGAAGACCATCAGATCGCCGGCGCGATTCACCGTGCCGACGGCTTTGTCGGTCGGCGAATAGACCACGCGGCTCAGTTCCATATTTTGGTCGTCCGAAGTGAAGTCGGCCTTCTGCGCGGCCACGTCCCACAGGATCAATTTCTTGTCGTCCCCGGCCGACGCGAGTTGGTTGTTGGTCTTGCCGAAGGCGATGTCGATGACGTCTTTCTTGTGCCCCTTGAGCGTGTGGAGGAGTTTGCCCGTCTTCGCTTCCCAAACGTGGATCTCCAACGCCCCGCACGACGCGACCCAAGCGCCATCCCGGCTGAACGCGACCGCGGGGACGCGCAGCACGTTCGATTTGACCTTGTCGTTGTTATCTTCGGTGAACTTGTTGGCCTCGTGCCCGCGGTAGGTCAGCACTTCCCGCCCGTTGCCGATGTCCCAGAGGCGCACGGTGCCATCCCGCGACGCGGACGCCAGCAGCGCTCCATCCGGGCTATAGGTGAGCGTGTTCACCCGGTCGCCGTGGCGCATCCGGCCGGCGCCGAGCACCCGGCTGACCTTGTCGGGCAAGCCCGCCGGCAGGAAAGGCACCTGCCAGCGGGCTTCGCCCGCCAACCGCAGGGCCGCTTGGGTGTTCTCGGAAGCGAGGGCTTTCTCCGCTTTGACGGCGAGTTCGTCGCCGGCGGCGAATTCGTCCGGCTTGAAGGTCTTGGCGGCCTCGGTGCGCTCGGCCGCGTACTTGGCGAGGGCGGCCTTCACTTGATCGGCCGTCGGAGGGGTTTCTTGGGCGAATGCGGGCGAGCCGAGCAAGAGCAGGGCGAGGGCCACGGGGAAAGCACGGCGAACCATGGGCGTAACCTCGCGGAGCGGGGACGGTGCCGAGAGCAGACGAGTGTCAGTGTATCCGCCAACAGGCGCGGCGGAAGCGCTTCCTATTCCCCCTCTCCGCTTCGGAGAGGGGGTAAGGTCTGGCGTTTAAGCGAGAGCGGCATTCATCATCGTGCGGGGAGACCGCACCCCCCACCCCCCAAAACCAAAACGAGAGGGGGGGAAAGAAAAAACCCCCCAACCCCACCCCCGTAGGCGGGGGGTAGAAGAACCCCACCAACACCGCCCCCCAAACCGCGGCGAAAA